>CANSCI010000005.1 GCA_947645355.1 uncultured Dorea sp.
GATCTTTTTCCTCGACATTCCCAGAGAATGAAGAATGCGGATCCGTTTTTCCTCATTCTGCAGCTTGGCTGTGGTTCCCTGGTATAAGATGAATCCAAGGATCAGTACAGTGATTATAATGATAAAAGCAGATTTTACCATTCCTGTCATCTCCAGATTCAGCACGATTTCGCAGCTTTCACGATGGTTATCGAAAAGGAAGGATTCACCGTCATCATTTCCCAGCATAGTGTCAAGCAGACTTTGAAGCTGCCAGTCTGTTTCGCTGTGATCGGCATTTACATAGGATTGGATCTTAAGGATGTTATACTGTGTCGGCGAAATCCCTGCTAATTTTTCAATAAAATGGTTGCTTACGGCAAGTACTCCTGATCCGGCAACGCCGGGAGTGGACACCGGCGGCAAGCCCGTAACGTTTCTTACAATTCCGCCTACTTCTAATGTTTCTGTGGCATCACCGGAGCTGATGGTAATGGTGTCTCCTGGTTTTATACTATTTTCATCATTTTCATATTCATAGACTTTTGATACCTTATCGTAAACAGTTATATCAATCAAAGGCTGGACTTCATATTTCTTATCTATCATTTCCGAGAATTGCAGTGAATAAGGTGACAGAAACAGAACACACTGTTCTCCGTTCCTGAATTTTTCGGGATCCAGGGAGCCTTCGTCAATACAGCTTTCATACCAGTCCATCAGTTTGGTATTTTCGGGATGAAAGCCGCTTATGTTACTCAGGTAATATCGGCCGCCCGCTTTTTTGTCTTCGTCCGATATCAGTCCGGTTCCATAACTATATTTTGCCAGTGTATTGATGTATTGACTTTTTTTCCAGCCGTCCCAGGATACAGTAATCATGGTTTCAGGCGAGAAAAAGATCTTTTCAGCTTCCACCGAGATGATACCTGGTGTTTCTTCAATCCTTTTTATCTGGTCGGAATCGAGGCATTTGTCCATATCATAAATCGTCAGAGAATAGTCATAGCTTGTTTCGATATTCCGGTAACGTTCATAATGCCCTAAAAATGTGATGATATTCAGGTTTAATGTTAGAACTGCAATGACTGAGACGGCAACCTTCAGAAGGCTTCGCTTCGGATAAAAACGGAAGAATCTTTGGTACAGACGCGGGACAGTCATGGGTCTTATTTTCTTAAGATCCGGAAGATACTGGTTTCGGATGCTGCTGTTGTCTTCTCTGTAGGAAGCACGGATCCGGACAAATACAGAGTCAAATGTAATAAGAAAATAGCTGAAAAGGAACGCGGCGCTTAAGAACAGGAGCGCAATACCAAGATCTGCCCAGTTGATGGCGAGAGGGAGATCCAGGTGCAGTGAGAATTTAATAATACAGATTATGATGGCAGAACTAATTACTCCTGTTCCGATTCCAAGCAGCATTCCTGTCCGCCAAAGATAAAAGGCTTCCCACATGAAGATACTGTACACGGTTGTGATCTCTGCTCCCAGGTTACGCATTATCGTAATCCGGTATTGCATCTTTGATGCGACCATTGACAGGAAGAAGCAGAGCACCAGAAGGCTTAAAGCGCAGATCATGGCAATAAAAGTACGCTGCTGGAAGAATTTATCTTCTGCGTTCAAAGATGAAGAATATGTTTTTGCGTTATAGATATAGATACTGTCTGAGTGCGTCTTCAGAAACTCCTCTAACTGGCCGATCGCGTAATCTTGTTTCTCATCCCCGAGAAAAAAATAATGGGTGATTTTCTCGAGCGTGACGGACAGGGAGTGATTGTCGCTAATCAGTACCGACGGCAGGGGATAGTTAGCTTTATCCCAGTTTTCGCCCCATTTATCCGTAATTCCGGACAGCACAAAATCATAGGCGGCAACGCTTCCGGTTTCCGACTGCCGGACAGGGATCGTGATAGAATCTCCCACTTTGGCGTCCGGTGCAATTTGTTTCAGCAAATACTGGTCCAGGACAATTTCATCTTCCTGCTGTGGCAGACGGCCGTCTAACATTTGTATTTTTCCTAACTGGAAAGCCTCATGGTCTATTTCCCCGATATATGCAGAAAATTCTTTTTCATATACTGTGACATTTTCAAAAACGGTGATCTTCCCCAGCTTTTGAATGTCTTTATTTTGGGTCAGAAACTTATATGCTTCATTGCTGCCATTATAGATTGCGCCGCTCCATGTGCCATATTTTTTTAAGTTTTCTTCCTGGCGGTATTTCAGGAAGCTTGCCTGGAAAAGAAGGAGGACAATACTGAAGACACAGAGGGAACATAAACCGAGATGAAGAATCCGGTTCTGTTTCTTATTGCCTCTGATATATTGTTTTGCTATTTTTTGATTACTGCTCATAGAATTCCTCCTTACCTTGGGATGATCAATCCGTCCTGTATATAGATGATCTCGTCGGCACACGCGGCAATATCGTTGTCGTGTGTGACTAAGATAATCGTCTGCCGGAACTGTCTGTGGAGTTTTACAAGAAGATCAATGACAGCATTGCCGTTTTGCTGATCCAGATTCCCGGTAGGCTCATCTGCAAATATAATTTCTGGTTTGTTGATAAGTGCTCTCGCGATAGCCACCCGCTGCTGTTCGCCGCCTGACAGCTGGGAGGGATATTTCCGGATTTTGTCCTGGATTCCCAGGGTTTGTAAGATTTCTTTCACATAAGTTTTGTCTGCTTTTTGTTTGTCAAGATCCGCAGGGAGCATGATATTTTCCAATACACATAGTTCAGGCAGCAGATTATAAGCCTGGAAGACGAAGCCGAACTTTTGTCTTTTCAGCTTTGATAACTCTGCGTCTTTCATATTGCCGATATTTTGGGAACGATATAAGACGCTGCCCTCAGTAGGAGTCTCCATCCCGCTGATCAGATGTAACAGTGTGGATTTCCCGGAACCGCTTTTGCCGATGACAGCATAAAAACGATTGTCGCAAAAAGTGTAGTCTACCCCGCGCAATGCGTGAGTTTTTGCTTCGCCGGAAGAATATACTTTGTGCAGGCCTGCTGCTTCCAGTAATTTGGTCATGAGCGATAGCCCCCTTTCTCTTTTTTAAAAAATATTAATAAATAAATTATAACAGTATAAAAAGATTGTTTCAATGTAAAATATGTGAAAGAAAAATTATAAATATAAAAGGTTTTTTACTGATAATAGTATTGAGATGTATCGGTGGAAAGGGATAGCTGCAGAGACAAGTAAAGGTTCTGGAAATTCATACTTAAGTAATAAGAGCCGCGGGCGCAAATGGTTCTTCATTCACGCCCGCGGCTCTTATTGTCATATCACTAATTAAAAGAGGCAGTAATGTCGCGGCAACTGATCCTTGCCTTCCCGTATCGGTTATTCTTCGCGCCTGGATTTATTACACCCATATTTTACACGGCTTCCCATCTTCCGGAAGCCCCGCATGGCAGGACGAGCCCGGAGCATGTAACCGGCAGCCCGATCTCCTGGGAATCCACATGACCGTTCCATGACTTAAGCTCTGTCCCCAGCATATAGGTAAGGACAGCAGGAGCAAGTCCGGTAGTGTAAGAATTAATAAGAAAAAATAAAGGCTTATCGGAAAGCACCTGGGTGCACAGACGGATCAGCGGATATACAGCATCCTCGATCTTCCAGATCTCGCCCTTGGGTCCCCGCCCGTAGGAGGGAGGATCCATAATAATGGCATCATAAGTATTTCCGCGGCGAATCTCCCGCTCTACGAATTTTACACAGTCGTCTACCAGCCACCGGATGGGCTTCTTGGATAACCCAGAGGAGGCGGCGTTTTCCTTTGCCCAGTTTACCATGCCCTTTGAGGCGTCGACATGGGTGACATTCGCCCCTGCGGAGGCCGCAGCTAAAGTGGCGCCTCCGGTGTATGCAAAGAGGTTCAGGACCTTCACCGGGCGTCTGGCATTTTTTATTTTATGAGAGAACCAGTCCCAGTTGGCAGCCTGTTCCGGAAAAAGGCCGGTATGCTTGAAGCTGAAAGGCTTCAGGTTAAAGGTGAGTTCTTTATAATGAATCTGCCACTGCCTTGGCAGGTCAAAGAATTCCCATTCGCCGCCGCCCTTTTTGCTGCGGTGGTAGTGGCCGTTGGGGCGCTTCCACGACCGATGCTCTCTCCTGGTGTCCCAGATGACCTGCGGGTCGGGACGCACCAGCATATAGTCTCCCCAGCGTTCCAGCTTTTCCCCCTTACTGCAGTCTATAATCTCATAATCCTTCCAGTGATCAGCAATCCACATAGTTTCCTTACCCTTTCTTGTTCTGTTTAGGATTGTAACAAAATGCAGAGGTAAAATCAATTGTTTTTGAGAGTGGGCTAAGGATCATTTTAAGAAGGTGATTTTAGACATGGCGCATCTTGTGTAATGAGGGAAGATAGAAAAAATCTATAAATCAACTTATATATTAAAAAACTCTATTTGAAGACCATGCGCACCGACTATATAATGGAAGTATAGATATGGTGAAGGAGAGAAGATATGCTGATTGATACGCATATGCATGAGTTGACGTATTCCAAAGACAGTTTCTTAAGGCTTGATGACATGGTCCGGATCGCGAAGTCAAAAGGGCTTGACGCCATTTGTATTACAGATCATGACAGTATGGGGCTTAAGGAATATGCCGCAGAGTATGCCGAGAAGTCTGGTTTTCCGATTTTTGTGGGAATTGAATATTATTCTCTTCAGGGTGATATTGTGGCTTTCGGGATCGAAGACTATCCCAGGGAGAGAGTGCCTGCCCAGGAATTTATTGACCTTGTAAAGGCGCAGGGAGGAGTGTGCTTTGCGGCACATCCGTTCCGCAATAATAACCGGGGGCTTGGGGAGAACCTGCGGCTGGTCAGAGGACTTGACGGCCTGGAAGTGCTTAATGGGAGCACATCCATAGAGGCATGTATCAGGGCGGCGGAGTATGCCCAGGAACTCGGGCTTTTTACCCTTGGCTCCAGCGACTGCCATGTTCCGGAGAAGGTGGGCGTTTGTGCCACTTATTTTCCGCAGGATGTAGAGACAATGGAAGAATTTCTTGCAGAATTCCGGAGAGGCAGGATGCGTCCGGCTTATTATAACCAAAGGGCATCCCATAATACAGGCCGCTGCGGGACGGACGGAGACTACCATATTATAAATAACAAAAAAAACATTTACCTTTCTTGCCATCAGTGATAGAATGTATCTATAAGTGTTGATGGCGGGAAGGTGCAGAGGAAGGAGAATCATTATGATTACAGTCAATGCAATGGGAGATAATTGCCCGATCCCTGTTATCAAAACAAAAAAGGCAATGCAGGAGCTTAGCGGCCCGGATACCATCGAGGTTCTGGTGGACAATGAGATTGCTGTACAGAACGTAACGAAGATGGCGGCAAGTGCGGGCGGCAATGTTTCTTCGGAGAAGCTTGGGGATGCACAGTTTAAGATTACCATTCAGATGGACGGCGCACCGCAGACAGATGGGGACGCGGAAGCAGCATGTATGCCGGATGCGAGGGACAACACGGTGGTAGTTGTTTCTTCTGACCGCATGGGGATAGGGAATGACGAACTGGGCAAAGTATTAATCAAAGGATTTATTTTTGCAGTCACACAGTTAGATACACTGCCAAAGACCATGCTGTTTTACAACGGCGGGGCAACTTTGACAGCAGAGGGCTCGGATTCTCTGGAGGATCTTAAGTCTCTGGAGGCTCAAGGGGTGGAGATTATGACTTGTGGTACATGCCTGGATTACTATGGGCTTAAGGAGAAGCTTGTAGTGGGCAGTGTGACCAATATGTACAGTATTGTGGAGACAATGGCGTCTGCCAGCAAGATTATCAGACCTTAAAGACTGTTTCAGGTTGTTTTGCAGCTGCAGTGTATGGACAGGCCGGACCTTTGTGAGACAAGCAGGGAGTCCGGCCTTTCTTATCATATCAGGGACTTTGTTCCGTACTTTATGAGGAGGATAATTATAATTATGAAAACAGATGTTAAGCTGACCAGTTTAAGCAAAACGGCGGGATGAGCGGCTAAGATCGGTCCTGAGACCCTTGCCCAGGTTCTGGGTAAGCTGCCAAAATTCGAGGATAAAAATCTGATCGTAGGCATTGAAACTTCTGATGATGCCGCGATTTATAAAGTGACTGACGAGATAGCCATGATCCAGACGGTGGATTTTTTTACCCCTATCGTGGATGAGCCGTATATGTTTGGCCAGATTGCTGCTGCCAACTCATTGAGTGATGTGTGGGCTATGGGCGGTGAACCGGCGGTTGCCCTGAATATTGTAGGATTTCCCAACTGTCTTGACCCGGCGATTCTGGGCGATATCCTGGCAGGCGGTGCAGATAAGGTAAAGGAGGCAGGGGCTGTGCTGGTGGGCGGGCATTCCGTTCAGGATGATGAGCCGAAGTATGGACTTTGTGTATCCGGATTCGCACATCCGGACAGGATCTTCAAGAATTACGGATGCAGGCCGGGAGACGTCCTTGTGCTTACCAAACAGATCGGAAGCGGCGTGGTGAATACAGCTATCAAGGCAGATATGGCTTCTCCGGAAGCGATCCGGGAGGCTCAGCAGGTGATGGCTTCTCTGAATAAAAAGGGCAAGCAGGCCGTTGAGAAATATGATGTAAGCGCCTGTACAGATATTACCGGTTTCGGACTCCTGGGGCACTGTGTGGAGATGGCTTCTGCCAGTGACGTGACCTTCGAGATTAATGTGAAGGATATTGCCTACCTGACCGACGCCATCGCCTATGCCAAGATGGGTCTGATCCCTGCGGGGGCTTATAAAAACAGAGGCTATTCCATCGGAAAGGTGGAGACGGGTTCTGTGGAGGAGCATTATCTGGATCTCCTCTATGACCCGCAGACTTCAGGAGGCCTTTTGATCAGTGTGGCAGAGGAGGATTTAAAGCCTATGCTCCAGAACTTTGAAACTGTGAAGATGGACACTGCCGTTTCTGTGATTGGAAGAGTATCCCCGAAGAGTGATAAATTAATTCGGTTGTTCTAGAAAGGGAAGAGAAAATGGACAAGAATATGTTGTACCGCAGCATTCCGAAGGTGGATGTGCTGCTGGAGGATGAAGCAGTCAAAGAAATGATTGAGTTCTACAGCAGGGAGACTGTTATGGAATCTATCCATATAGAGATGGATAAGCTCCGCAGGTTTATCAGCCAGTGTAAGAGTGAGGAAGATGCACAGTATCAGATTGGGATGCTGAAGGAACACATTGAAATGACAGTGGCTTCTATGCATACTCCGAATATGAGAATGGTGATCAATGGGACAGGAACTATCCTGCATACCAACCTGGGCCGTGCCCCCATCAGCCCTGAGCATATGAAGCGTGCGGCGGCCATTACTACAGGATACTCCAACCTGGAGTATAATCTTGAGGCCGGACGCAGAGGGGAGCGATATTCTCATTTTGAGGAGCTTCTGTGCAAGATCACAGGGGCGGAGGCGGCTATGGCAGTCAACAACAATGCCGCTTCTGTCATGCTGATCTTAAGCTCACTGGCAAAGGGAGGAGAGGTGATCGTGTCCAGGGGCGAACTGGTGGAAATCGGCGGTAAGTTCCGGATCCCGGATGTGATGGAGCAAAGCGGCGCCGCACTGGTAGAGGTAGGTACAACAAATAAGACACACTATGATGACTACGAAAGTGCCATCACTGAGGAGACAAAGGCGCTTCTTAAAGTGCATACAAGCAACTACAGGATCGTGGGGTTTACAGATTCTGTGGGGATAGATGAACTGATTCCCATGGCAAGGGAACATGAGATTCCGGTTATTGAGGATCTTGGAAGCGGCGTTCTGATTGATCTTGCAAAGTACGGGATTGCCCATGAGCCTACTGTGCAGGAATCTGTTGAAAAGGGGGCGGATATCGTCTGCTTCAGTGGGGACAAGCTGCTTGGCGGTCCTCAGGCAGGTATTATCATCGGCAAGAAGAAATACATTGATAAGATGAAGAAAAACCAACTGACTCGTGCACTCAGGATCGACAAGTTTACCGCAGCTGTCCTGGAACTGGTATTGCAGGAATATCTTTCAGAAGAAAAAGCGGTGAAAAATATCCCGGTGCTCCGTATGATTACGAAGCCGCTGGAGGAAACAGCAAAGGATGCAAGAAGCCTTGGCAGGATGCTGAAGCTTGCGAAGCTCCCTGCACGGATTGAAGTTCTTCCGTGCGAATCCCAGATCGGCGGAGGGTCTTTGCCCCTTCAGCGCATCCCAAGTATGGCAGTAGTTATCCATCCGGAGAAGATCAGTGTGCCGGAACTGGAGAGACGCCTGAGACATCTTCCTGTGCCGGTAATACCAAGGACGGTCAATGACACGGTTCTGCTGGATGCAAGGACAATGAACCGGAGGGATTTCAAATTGCTTACAGACCAGCTTAAGGAGCTTGACGTGCTGGAGGAATTCAGCCTGATTGCAGAACGCTAGGAGAACAGAGGTTATGAAGAATATAATTATCGGCACAGCCGGCCATATTGACCATGGCAAGACGACCCTGATTAAAGCTTTGACCGGGAGGAATACCGACCGGTGGGAGGAGGAACAAAGGAGAGGGATCACCATCGACCTGGGGTTCACCTATTTTGACCTTCCGGGCGGAGACCGCGCGGGGATTATTGATGTGCCCGGGCATGAGAAATTTATCAACAATATGGTTGCCGGTGTTGTGGGGATGGATATGGTTCTTCTTGTGATTGCGGCGGACGAGGGAATTATGCCGCAGACAAGGGAGCATATGGATATTTTGCATCTGTTGGGTATTGAAAAGAGCATCATCGTATTAAATAAATGTGATCTGGTGGATGAAGAGTGGATGGAACTGGTGGAAGAGGAAGTGCAGGAAGAACTTAAGGGGACTTTCCTGGAGGGAGCGCCGGTCGCCAAAGTCTCCGCAGCATCAGGGGAAGGGCTTTTGGAGCTGATTGATCTGATTGCGCGTATGGCAGCTGAAGGTGTCACGGCAAAGGACACGCATACGATTCCCAGGCTTCCTATTGACCGTGCTTTTACCCTGTCAGGATTCGGGACGGTCATTACGGGGACACTGGTGTCCGGCACGATCACCAAAGAGGACATGCTGGAGATGTATCCTTTAGGGAAGGAGTGCAAGATCCGGAGCATACAGGTGCACGGGCAGGACAGGAGTGAGTGCTGCGCGGGACAGCGTGTGGCTATTAATCTGTCAAATGTAAAGAAAAAAGAAATTCGCAGGGGGTGTGTGCTGGCGCCGCCTAAAAGTATGAAGAATACAGATCTTCTTGATGTAAAGCTGAATATTCTCAAGTCTTCCGTGAGGGTGCTCACCAACCACACGCGGCTGCATTTTTTTACGGGGACAAGCGAGATCCTCTGTCGTGCAGTCCTGCTTGATAAGGAGGAGATTGGACCGGGGGAGAGCGGTTATGTACAGCTTCGCCTGGAGGAAAAAATTGCCGTGAGGCGGGGGGACAAATTCGTTGTGCGTTTCTATTCTCCGATGGAGACCATCGGCGGCGGCGTGGTGCTGGAGCCGAACCCCGGAATCAAGAAACGGTTTCAGGACAAGGTGATCGAGGAACTAGAGCGCAAGGAGTCAGGCTCCACAGCAGATGTGATCGAACTCCATGTGCGGGAACATGCAGATACACTGATAACATGTTCAGAACTGGCCAGGCTCACGGCACTTTCTGCCGCGGAGATACAGGAGGATGTAAAAGAGCTTGAGGCACAGGGGCTGGTGGCAGTTTTCCCAATGCGCAAAGACACTTATGTATGGCATATGGATTCTGAGAGGAATGCCGTCCAGGTACTGAAAAAAGCGCTGAAGGCGTATGAGGATCAGTATCCGTACCGTTATGGTATGAAGAAGGCCGAGGTGCAGATGACGTATTTTAAGAAGATGAAGCCGAACGTATTTGATAAGGTTCTGGAACGCCTGGAGTCAGAGGGACATATTAAGCGGACAGATGAATTTCTCGGTACCCCGGAGTTCGAGGTATGCAAAGATCAACTGTATGAGGATGCTGCGGGCATCATGCTGCGGGCATTTGAAAAGGCCGGATATGACTTCGTCCGATACTCTGAGATTGACTTGGGAGGGATCAAACGGGAGATCGCAGATGATATCTTAAATATCCTGTTGGAAGAGAAGAAGGCGGTGAAAGTAACGGAGGATATGTATACCCTGTCCTGTTATATGGAAAAGGCAAAAGACATTATTCAGGAGAGACTTAAAGAAGATCCGCTGATTACCATAGCGCAGGTAAGGGATATGTTTGAAACCAGCAGAAAAAGCGCCAAGCCGATCCTGGAATATATGGACAGCATTAAGGTGACGAAAAAAACTGGCGCAGAGAGTGAGAGGGTGGCATACTAATGAATTTGAAACAGTTAGAGGCTTTTGCAAGAGTGGCGGAAGGCAGAAGCTTTTCAAAGGCAGCGAAGGATCTGTTTCTGACGCAGCCGACTGTCAGCGCCCATATTGCGGCGCTGGAGAAGGAATTAAATGTAAGGCTGTTTGTGAGGAATACAAAGGAGGTCAGCCTGTCGGAGGATGGGGCTCTGCTTTATAAATACGCCAAGCAGATGGTAGAACTGCAGAAAAAAATCGAGGAATGCTTTGATTCAGGAAAAGGGGAGAAAAAGCATGGGATTACGATCGCAGCTTCCACCATTCCGGCTCAGTATCTGCTCCCCGGAGTGTTGATGCGTTTTAATGAGCGTTACCCGGAAGAGCAGATTAAGATTGTGGAGACAGACAGCAGCAAAGTGATCCTGCAGATTATAGATCATATGGCAGATGTAGGCTTTACAGGAACGGTGCTGGAGAAAAAGCACTGCAAATATATTCCGTTTTATAAGGACCAGCTGGTCATCATCACTCCGAATACCGAGAAATACAGAAGGCTGAAGGAGGAGCGGGCAGGAGATATTACCTGGCTGAAGGATGAGCATGTGATTATGCGGGAGGAAGGCTCGGGTACCAGAAAAGAAGCAGAGGCGCAGTTGAAGGTGGCCGGGGTCAAGATGTCGGAGCTTGATATTATTGCAAGTATTGAGAACCAGGAGACCATCAAGAAGTCAGTGCGTCAGGGAATGGGGGTTTCAGTACTGTCAAGGCTGGCTGCGAATGATGAGGTGAGCTCCGGAGATCTTTTGACATTTCCGATTCCGGAGAGTGACGAAGGGCGCGATATCAACCTTGTGTACAACAAAAATGCCCAGATGTCGCGGAGCGCGGAGCGATTCATTAAAGTGGTAAAGGAAGAATACGGATTGGAATAACAAAAAGCGCCGAGTATAGAAAATATCTATAAAAGGCGCTTTTTATTTTTTATTTCAATTAGACGTAATGCGGCAGAGAGTCTATACTTATAAGTGCAGATGGAAATGGTTTCCGCTGCCTGAAAGGACAAGAATTATGATTTATATGGATAATGCAGCGACAACAATGCGCAAACCAAAGGAAGTAATAGATGCGGTAGTACAGGCAATGAGTTCTATGGGGAATGCCGGGCGGGGTGCCAATGAAGCTTCACTGAGCGCTTCCCGGGTCATCTACGATACCCGTGAGCAGCTTTGCCGTTTTTTTCATGCTGAGAATCCGAGGCAGATCGTATTTACAGGGAATTCCACAGAGAGTCTGAATATAGCGATCAAAGGGATTCTGAACCCGGGAGACCATGTGGTGACTACCATGCTGGAGCACAATTCTGTATTGAGACCGCTCTATGAGATGAAGGACAGGGGAGTTGATCTGACCATAGTAGAAAGCAGCGAAAAGGGGACGCTGGATCTGAAGGCTTTGGAGGATGCAGTTACTCCCAGGACCCGGATGGTGATCTGTACCAACGGCTCTAACCTGACAGGGAATTATATTCCCCTGGAGCCGGTCAGTGAGATTGCGCATAAGAACGGGGCATTGTTTGTAGTTGATGCCTCCCAGACCGCAGGTGTATTTCCGATAGATGTTGTCAAAATGGGGATCGACGTACTGTGCTTTACCGGTCATAAGGGGCTTTTAGGGCCGCAGGGAACCGGCGGAATGTACGTAAGGGAAGGGCTTCCTATACGGCCGCTGAAATCAGGCGGAAGCGGCGTTCAGACATATAGCAGGACACATCCGGCAGAAATGCCGACTGCCCTCGAGGCAGGAACCTTAAATGGGCATGGCATCGCAGGCCTTCATGCAGCCATGCAGTACCTGGAAGAAACGGGCGTGGACCACATCCGCGCCCGTGAACAGGACCTTATGTGGAGATTCTACGAAGGCGTGAAGGAGATACCGGGCGTAAAAGTGTACGGGGATTTCAGTACGAAGGAGCGCTGTGCAATTGTTGCGCTGAACATCGGTGATTATGATTCTTCAGAAGTGAGTGATGAACTTCTTACAGAATATAATATTTCGACAAGGCCGGGAGGACACTGTGCACCGCTTATGCACAAGGCTCTTGGAACGGTAGAACAGGGGGCAGTGAGGTTCAGTTTCTCGCATTATAACACTGAAGAAGAAATAGAGATTGCCATAAAGGCAATTCGAGAGCTTGCAGAGGATTAAGACCGGCTTTAGACAGTGCTTTGCTGCCGGCGGGAGGACTTTGCAGGAAATGAGAGAACAAGAGGAGGAATGAATATGAATTTATCAGATTCAAAGAAAAAACTGGCACTGGCCGGTGTCGTGTGCGGACTTGTAGCGGTATGTCTTGCGCTTATGGGCAATCCGGCAAACATGGCATTCTGTATTGCATGCTTTATCCGTGATACCGCGGGTGCATTCGGGATGCATCAGGCAGAAGTGGTACAGTATGCAAGACCGGAGATTATCGGTCTGGTACTGGGGTCATTTCTGATTTCAGCAGCAACGAAGGAATATCGTTCAACTGCGGGGTCATCCCCGATGATCCGTTTTGTACTTGGTGTGATTATTATGATCGGTGCGCTGGTATTCCTTGGATGCCCGCTCCGTATGATTATCCGTATGTCAGCAGGCGACCTGAATGCATGGGTTGCTCTGGTCGGATTTATCCTTGGTATCGCAACAGGTGTTTTTGCACTGAAAAATGGTTTCAGCCTTGGAAGGGCTTATGCAACGAATAAAATAAATGGGGCGGTACTTCCGATGATCGTTACAGGTATCCTTGTGCTTGCGCTTGCTACCTCTCTTTTAAAAGCAAGTGAGGCGGGACCGGGAAGTATGCATGCTCCGGTTATTGCGTCCTTAATCGGCGGCCTTGTATTTGGGGCATTCGCGCAGAAGTCCAGAATGTGCTTTGCAGGAAGCATGCGAGACGTCATACTGATGAAGAACTTTGATTTGCTCTCAGTAATCGCAGGTTTATTCGTTGTATTATTGATCTTTAATATTGCCACCGGGCGTTTTGTTGCCGGATTTAACACACCGGGGGTAATTGCACATTCTGAGCATCTGTGGAATATCCTTGGTATGTATACCGTCGGTTTTGCCGCAGTCCTGGCAGGCGGATGCCCGCTTCGTCAGCTGATTTTAGCCGGACAGGGGTCGTCAGACGCAGCAGTTACTGTTGTCGGTATGTTTGTGGGCGGAGCAATGTGCCACAATTTTGGGCTCGCAGCAAGCGGAACATCTCTGAATCCTGAGACAAAAGAGCTGGTTGCAGGCGCCGTGCCGCCAAACGGTAAGATTGCATGTATTATTTGTATCATCATCTGCTTCGTTATTGCATTTACGTGCAAGAGAGAAGATGCAAAAAAGTGATTGAAATATTGTTGTATACATAGTATTCTAGGAAAGAAGGTAAAATAATATGAAGGAAGTAGATGCAAGAGGTCTTTCTTGTCCCGAGCCGTTAATGTTGACAGCAAATGCGCTGAAGGGTGCGACGGAGGCTGTAAAGGTGCTGGTTTCTGAACCGCATCAGAAGATGAATGTTGAGAAGTATGCCAGGGATCACGGCAAGAAATCAACTTCTACGGAGAAAGACGGATATTTCGAAGTGGTGATCGAGTAGATAATGAGAAAGAAAGAATTAAAATTAGTCGTGACATTTCACACAACTGCCGATGCGATGGCAATGGAAAAAGCGTGCAGGGAGCAGGAAGTACCGGGGCGTATCATTCCGGTGCCGAGGACGATCTCAGCAGGGTGCGGACTTGCATGGTGCGCGGGTCTTGAAGACAGGGAGCAGATAGCTGCCATGATGAAAAAGACCGGAATTGAGGAAGAAGACATGCATGAGTGCATGGTGTAAGATTTTCTTCGCTGTGCAAAAACAGAATCAGCGTTTGTTGTGCAGTAAGATGAGGAATGTGAAAAAGACGGGAACTTCCGGTTGGGTTGTGGATGCCCAATGCAGGAACTCCCGTCTTTTCGGGTTTGTCTGGATTCATTTTCTTAGACTCCTTCGGTAAAAGTTTTTAACACATGGGGCAGCAGTCTGTCACTGTATTCTGTCAGTGAGTATTTCCCTTTGAACAGCGACCAGTCATAGAGCAGGGCTCTCTCATACATAGCATAGATGTGCATCAGTTCCTCGGCGGAGCTGGTGTTTTTGAATTCTCCGCTTTTCAGGCCTTCATCTATAATATCTGTCAGCCATTTGAAATAAAAGCGTTTCTGATCAGAGAGGGATTTTTTATCCTTTGTGGTCAGCTGGGAGGAGTACAGATAAGCCAGAAGGCGGATATCTACGCTGGTCTCGATCATGTAAAAAAGCTCGTGGTTCAAAAACATAAGCTTGTCGCAGGCCGAGAGGGACGGGTCTATGACAGCGGCTAATTCCTCATACTTCTGGTCAAACAGGTAGGACAGAGAATTAAGGAGCGCTTCTTTTCCCTTGAAGTAATGGTAAAAGGTTCCTTTGGATGTCTTGGAAGCTGTGATAATGTCCTCTACAGTTGTATGGTCATATCCTTTCTTATAAAATAAATTCCATGCCGCCTTCACAATGCGGCTTTTGGTGGACTGGCGTTTTCGTGGCATCTGCATTCATTCCTTTCTGTTGTTAAGGCCGTGTAAGCATAAAACGCATGACCTCAGCGTCATATAATAGTCATATAATAATAGAAGCGGATTATCACGAATCCGCTTCTAAAAAATTACAATAGTGTCAATTCGATCATTAGCCTACCTGGAAACCATATTTCAATGGATCTGTAGGATCAATCAAGTATGTAGCTACACCTGTCAGGTAGCAGCTTCCTGTGATCATCGGGATAACCGCATCAAAATCAGCAACCTTTGTTGTCTCTTTGATTACGCCCTTGAACAGGCTTCCAATGAAGCTTTCATAGATGAATTCCTCGCCGACTTTGATCTCTCCCCAGTGGTGGAGGGTAGCGAGCTTAGCGCTTGTACCTGTTCCGCATGGAGAACGGTCAGCCATGGAATCTCCGAAAACAACTACGTTTCTCATGTTAGCTTTGTCCGGGTTCGGCGTCGGGCCATAGAACTCAACAAGGTCAACAGTGTCGATATCAAGAAGTGGATGTTTTACAGGAATCTCTTTGTTGATGATCTCCATCATCGCCATACCAAGTTTTGTGTACTCTGGTACTGTCTTTGCATTGATTTCGCCGATGTCAAGCTTTGTTGTGTCAACTAATGCAAAGAAGCTTCCGCCGAAGGAGATTGTAAATGGAATCTCTTTTCCGTCAACAGTCACAGAAAGATTCTCTTTATAAACAAATGCAGGAACGTTTGTCAATGTAACGCTTTCAACTTTTCCGTCCTTTACGATAGCTGTTGTGCGGACTAATCCGGCAGGTGCATCAAGTACAACAGAGTTCTCGCCCTCTTTGGACTCAACAAGACCGGCCTCAATAGCAACTGTTACAGCGCCGATGGTACAGTGGCCGCACATATTGAGGTATCCGCCTGTATCCATGAACATAACTCCAAAATCTGCCTCCGGATTTACAGGTTTGCAGAGGAAAGCCCCGAACATGTCGTGGTGTCCTCTTGGCTCAAACATCAGAGCTGTACGAACCTGATCATAATTTTCTTCCATCCATTTCTTTTTTTCGATCATTGTGTTGCCTTCCGGCTCAGGAAATCCGCCGATAACGATGCGGCAGAACTCTCCTACCGTGTGGGAATCAACAACCTGAAGGGCTGCCTCAAACCGGTCGAAGTTAACATTAGCTTTTAACTCCATAATAAAGTACCTCCTTTTGATGATTAATTATAGAAAATTTCTATAAGTTTTATAAAAACACGTTGAAAACCCCCATGTTTTCGCAGTGCCTTTTTCAGAAAACCTTCAAATAACCTTCACTAAAACGATAGAAAATTAACAATTAGACTACGTTCTAGTATCGCGTTTAGTCTGTTACAATTATTATGTATGATAATCCTTGAAAAGTCAATGCTTTTTTGGTATTATAAAAATAAATAAAACTGTTGAAATATAGGAAAATATGTGTTAAGGTAAATTGACATGAGATAAGTTTTATATGGGGGTAGATGGGTGACTGGTGTGCCTCCTGGTCTTCAAAACCAGTGTTGGGCGTTAGGAGCGTCCTGGGTGGGTTCGATTCCCACATGCCCTCGCCAAAGAAGAACTATTCTCTGTTAAAAAAATAGCGAAATTATTCATAGAAAATAACTATAAATATAAATAAACAGAACGGTGATCTCATATTACATAATCAGGGAACGGAAATAATTGAAATAAGTGAACGGACTGTATAGAGTTTCGTTTTTTACTTATATTAAAAAAGAAAAGGAGAAATGTGTCATGGGAAATGTACAGATTTTATTACGTCAGCATGTGGGCGCACCGTGCGCACCATGCGTTGAGGCTGGGGCAGATGTAAAAAAGGGTACACTCATTGCTACACCTACAGGGCTCGGCGCAAATATCTTCTCGAGCGTTTATGGAAAGGTAACAGAGATTACCGATGAGAAGATCGTTATTGAGCCGGCAGCGGAGCAGCCGGATGAGTTTGTGCCGATCGACGTGCCGGAGGATGCTTCTAAGCTGGATATGGTAAAAGCGGCCGGGATCGTCGGTATGGGAGGAGCCGGGTTCCCGACAGGAGTTAAGCTGGGGATCGACCTTTCTGCTGCAGAGATGGGAGAACTTGATCCGGAGATCAATCCGGAGCTTCCGAAAGGCTTTTCCATAGATCATGGCTATATTCTGATCAATGCTGCAGAGTGTGAGCCGGGACTTGAGCACAATATCAGACAGATTGAGAATCAGTGCGACAAAGTAATCCGCGGAATTAAATACAGCATGGAGATCACAAAGGCAGATAAGGCGATCATTGCGATTAAGAAGAAGAACCAGAAGGCGATCAAGACCCTTCAGGCAGCGCTGGCAAATGAGACGGATATTACGATGCATCTGCTTCCGGACATCTACCCGATGGGAGAGGAACGTGCGGTAGTGAGAGAGTGCCTTGGCGTGAACCTTACAACGCTGCAGCTTCCTTCAGCGGCAAGGTCTGTTGTACTGAACCTGGAGACGGTTACAAGAATCGCAGAGGCAATCGACGAGAAGCGTCCGTGCATCACAAAGAACCTGACTGTACGCGGCAAGATCAACGGCGGCAATGAGGCTCATGTGTTTATGGATGTTCCGGTAGGCGTAAGTGTTGGTGAGATGATCGAGCGGGCAGGCGGAATCGACGGCAAATACGGCGAGATCATCATGGGAGGCGCTTTCACAGGAAAATCTACAGATTTTGACGCACCGATCACCAAGACCACCGGCGGCATTATCGTTACAGTAGAGTTCCCGGATCTTCATGGAGCTAATGTGGGAATTCTCGTATGTGCCTGCGGCGGAAGCGAAGACCGCATGCGCGAGATCGCAGAGAAGATGAATGGAAAGGTTGTGTCTGTTGCAAGATGTAAGCAGGCAATTGAAAATAAACCGGGAGCACCGCTGAAGTGCTTGAGGCCGGGCAACTGTCCGGGACAGGTTAAGAACAATATGCAGTTCAAGAAGGATAAATGTGAATACATTATTATCGGCAACTGCTCAGACTGTTCCAACACGGTTATGGCATCCGGACCGAAGATGGGACTTAAGGTATTCCATCAGACAGACCACGCAATGAGAAGTGTAGGCCATGCCCTGTACAGGACATTAAGAGTTTCCAAGCAGGTGAGCCAGGATATTGACTTCTAAATATTGTTTAAGGTATTACTGCCGTGGACGGCAGATGGCGGTGGAGCCCCGATTCTGCCGCCGGGAGAAGAGAGAGGTATTCTCTGTGCCGTCGATGGCTGTATATATACATTATTGCAAACCAAACAAGGAGGGAAAACAATATGTCAATCACAGCTGAAACAGCTAAAGCACATGCTCATGATCCTGCGGTATTATGTTGTAGAGCCGAAGAAGGCATTACAATTGAACCGGCAAATCTGGAAGATCCGGCAATCTTTGACGATTTGGTAGATTCAGGATTATTAAACCTTGATGGTTGTCTTACTATCGAGGAAGTTTTAGGAGCAAAACTTACAAAAACTTGTGATTCTCTTTGCCCATTGACAGCTGACGTATTAGACGGAGTAAAAGCAGTAAGCGCTCCGGCAGCAGAGGCAGTAGAGGAAGTAGTTGCAGCACCGGCAGCACCGGCGGCACCAGTTGCAGCACCGGCAGTTGCAGGAGGAATGCTTAAGATCCACATCGGTGAGGGTAAGGATATCGACCTTCAGATCCCGGTTGGAGCACTTGGCGGCGGCGCAGCAGTAGCTGAAGTACCGGCAGGCGCAGAGGCAGCTGCAGCAGGAGCAGCAGCTCCGGCGGCAGCAGTTGGAGAAGAAAAAGTTGTAGGAACTCTTACAAGAAAGCACTTCAACATTACGGAAGTTAAGAGAGGACCGGAGACAAAGATCGAGGGAACAACTCTTTACATCCGTGAAGGAATTGAGGCAGACGTTATTGCAGATCAGGAATTAGTGAAAGATTTCAAACTTGAGATCATTACTCCTGAGTTATATCACACATATTCCGAGACAGTTATGGACGTACAGCCGATCGCAACAAAAGAAGGCGACAGCGAACTTGGAAGCGGCGTAACAAGAGTCCTTGACGGCGTTGTTATGATGCTGACAGGTGTTGATGAAGGCGGAGTTCAGATCGGTGAGTTTGGTTCTTCCGAGGGATATCTTGATGAGAACATTATGTGGGGCCGTCCGGGATGTCCGGATAAGGGCGAGATCTTCATCAAGGGCAACATTGTTATCCAGGAGAAGACAAACATGGAGCGCCGTGGACCTATGGCTGCCCATACAGCATTTGATATCATCACACAGGAGATCCGTGAAGTTATGAAGAAGCTTGACGAGAGCCTGGTAGTTGAGACTCAGGAACTGAAATCTATCCGTCGTCCGGGTAAGAAGAAAGTCGTAATCGTGAAAGAGATCATGGGTCAGGGAGCTATGCATGATAACTTCATCCTTCCTGTAGAACCGGTTGGTATCCTTGGAGCAAGGGCTAACGTAGACTTAGGAAATGTTCCGGTCTGTGTATCTCCGCTGGAGGTTCTTGACGGATGTATCCACGCATTAACATGTATTGGACCTGCATCGAAAGAAATGTCCAGACATTACTGGAGAGAGCCGCTCGTTCTTGAGGCTCTTCATGATGAAGAAGTTGACCTCTGTGGTGTTGTATTCGTTGGATCTCCGCAGATCAATGCTGAGAAATTCTACGTATCCCGCCGTGTAGGACACACTGTAGCAATGATGGACGCTGACGGTGCATTCGTTACAACAGAAGGATTTGGAAACAACCATATCGACTTCGCAAGCCATATCGAGCAGATCGGTATGAGAGGGGTTCCGACAGTAGGTATGTCTTACTGTGCAGTTCAGGGAGCTCTCGTTGTTGGCAACAAGCACATGCAGTACATGGTTGACAACAACAAATCTGAGGCAGGTATCGAGAATGAGATTCTTGGTAACAACACACTTTGTCAGGAAGACGCGATTCGTGCACTTGCTATGCTGAAAGCTGCTATGGCCGGAGAAGATGTTAAGGCTGCTGAGAAGAAGTGGAATCCAAACGTTAAGTCTACAAACGTAGAGTTAATTGAGGGCGCATACGGCACAAAGATCGACCTCGTTGGAAATGAGCAGGAGCTCCCGATGAGCGAGAAGCGCAGATTGAAATACAGCTAAGCCAAAGGTGTTCTGAATGAATAATGAACGTTTGAATTATGGCGACAGGATCATTTATATGGAAGGCGTTGTAGTAGATGTCGATGACTGCAGTATCAGTGTTGACTTGAAAGGGCGTCTGGGCTTCTTCAAAGCTCCTAAGAGAATGTTTATCTGTGATACTGAACCGAAAGTGGGGCAGGAATTCGGATGGAACATGAGTTTTCCGGAGCAGTTAGGGCCGGAGGTAAATGAACACTACGTCAGCAACATTGAAAAAGAAAGACGTAAACAACAAGAAATGAGTAAACGTTTGGATGATAATAAGGAGGTCTAAAAATGAGTTTAACGGTTGTTAAAGGTTTACAATCAGAGATATTCGTTCCTATTACTCCACCGTCAGTATGGACTCCTGTAACAAAAGAGTTAAAAGATATGTCTATTGCTCTTGCTACAGCAGCAGGTGTTCATAAGAAGGATCAGGAAAGATTCAATCTTGCCGGTGACTTCACATGGAGAAAGATCGAAAACACAACACCATCTGATGATCTGATGGTATCCCACGGCGGATATGATAACAGTGATGTTAACAAAGACATTAACTGCATGTTCCCGATTGACAGAATCCATGAACTGGCAGCAGAAGGCTTTATCAGAGCTTGTGCTCCGGTACATGCAGGATTCATGGGCGGCGGCGGAAACCAGGAGAAGTTCAAAGGCGAGACTGGCCCGGCTATCGCACAGATGTTCAAAGAAGAGGATGTTGACGCAGTTGTCCTCACCGCTGGCTGAGGTACCTGCCACCGCTCTGCAGTATTGGTGCAGAGAGCGATTGAAGAAGCTGGAATTCCTACTATTATTATTGCAGCTCTTCCGCCGGTTGTTCGTCAGACCGGTACTCCTCGTGCAGTTGCTCCGTTGGTACCTATGGGTGCTAATGCAGGTGGACCGCACAATGTTGAACAGCAGACACAGATCGTTAAAGCAACTCTTGAGCAGTTAGTTGAGATCCAGACACCTGGAAAGATTGTTCCGCTGCCGTTTGAGTATGTAGCTAAGATCTAATTAAATAAGCCTATGAAGAGCAGATGTTTTTCATCTGCTCTTTTTAAAACAGCTTATGAAATCTGAGACAAGGTGTGGTATAATATTCAGTAGTAAGATGTAAATCAGAAAATTATTTGGAGGTGATGCAATTTGGCTGATGAAGTAAAAGATTTGAGGCGTCTTGTGATCAAGGCTTTTCACATGAATGATGTGGAATGGGGAGAACATAATAAGATTACAGTTGACGGGCATATGACAGTCAGCAAAGAAATGCTGGAGGAACTTACGGCGAAAGAGGATTGTATCGAAAAAATTGATATCCAGATCATTAAACCGGGTGATCATGACCGCTGGACGAATACGATTATGGATATTATTCCGATTTCTACGAAGGTGCTTGGAAAGCTTGGGGATGGAATTACCCATACAATTACAGGAGTGTATGTGATGCTTACCGGTGTGGACGTAAATGGCAAACAGTGTCACGAGTTCGGATCATCAGAAGGGAATCTGAAAGAACAGTTATATCTGAACCGGGCGGGCACGCCGGGGGATGATGACTATATTATTTCCTTTGATGTAACACTGGCAGCCGGCATGGGTCAGGAAAGACCGGGGCCGACAGCGGCACACCGCCTGTGTGACGAGTTTATCCAGAGTTTCAGAGAACAGCTTAAGAAGTTCCGCGGAGAAAAATGCACAGAGCGTCATGAGTACCATGATATTGTAAGACCTGGCAAAAAGCGTGTCTTGATTATAAAACAGGTTGCAGGTCAGGGAGCAATGTATGACACACATTTCTTCTCAAACGAGCCGTCCGGTGTGGAGGGCGGACGATCAATCATTGATATGGGTAATATGCCGATTCTGGTCACTCCGAACGAATACAGAGACGGTATTATCCGTTCTATGCAGTAGGAGGTGCAGATATGGGTATAGGACCATCGACAAAAGAAACTTCATTGCATCATTTCAGAGATCCGCTCCTTGAAGTGGTGGCAGAGGATACAGATCTTGATCTGATGGGTATTGTTTTAGTAGGGACGCCGGATGACAACAAAGATAAGATGCTGGTGGGAACCAGGGCGGCAGTATGGGCAGAGGCAATGCGTGCCGACGGCGTCATCCTTTCTTCTGACGGCTGGGGGAATAGTGACGTGGATTATACGAATACATGTGAACAGCTGGGCATCCGGGGAATTCCGGTAACCGGACTTAATTTCAGTGGTACTGTTGCGCAATTCGTAGTTGTCAATGACTATCTGGACGGTATCATAGATATCAATAAGAGTGCGGACGGCACGGAGACGAATGTTGTCGGGGAAAATAACATGGTAAAGCTTGACTGCCTGAAAGCGAAGGCTTTGTTAAAATTGAAGATGCGGCAGAATGATAACAAATAAGCTGCCAGGCGGGAAGAGTCGGATCAGTAATCTGGCTTCTTCCCGTTATTTTTTGCCAAATATGGTTAGCACATCAATGTGCTAAAGTTATAAAAAGACAAAGAAAAATGAGGAATTATTCGGTTAAGTGCATAAAAATTCTTTTTTTGTAAAAAGAACCTTGACGAAAAAATAACATAGTGATATATTTAAAACGAATTTTAAAAGAATTCACAATAACCGAATAAGGTTGCTATTGCAGTTACGCCGCTGCCGGTCATTTTCCCCAAGAATGGCCTTGCACAGGCGGAACTCCAATTATATATATACTTTCCTCTTTAAGAGGAGCATTCCCCAGCTTTGTATATAGACAAAACTGCAATGCAACGAGGAAAACCTCTCAATGACATACCAAAAAGAGAAGGCGCAGCATAAACAGATGCTGCGCCCTTTCTTTTTGAGGTTAAATGGGGGTTTTTGCAGAGAAAATACTATTTGTCAAACGGCGGGGCTATCGGGCCGTATTGGATATCGGGATGGTTGGCAAGCATCCACTGTCTGAAGCTGTCGGCATCACCTTCGGTAAAACAGGCTTTGTCGAGCATAACACCTTCGTTGCCTTCTTCTGCTGTTAACTTAAAGTATGATTTGGCATCCTCAAATTTACGGATTTGTTCCCACTCAACCTTATTGTTCATTTTTCCGTTGATATAGAGAGATATATTCTTTTCACCGACAATGACCTTGCATGTCCAGTTTTTGCCGCCAAAATATGTCTCCCGCGTTACCCGGAAGGTTTTGTCGGCATGCATCCAGTTGAAAAATACTCCCCGGTACACCGCCACAAAGGTCAGGAAAGCGCCGATCGTCTGCCACCGCATAGGGGCGTCTGCTTTTTGGAAGTATACCCAGCCAAAAACTCCCGCAACAAAAATGACACAGTATACATAAAAAATAGGTAACTTCCAGAATTTGGGAGTTGCCCACTTGTCATAACGTCTCCGATCCATTACATATTCATTTACAAACATAGTATTTTCTCCGTTTTATAATACTGATTTTTACATAAGCATAAAGCCGGAAGCTTTAAAACCGTATAAATGGCCATCCACACGGATAGCCATTTATGCGGTTAAAATATACGATAATTATGCTATACCAGCTTTTTTATCCTTGTTAGCAGCATGGATCAATGTGTAGGAAGTCCATAACAGAACGACACAAACAAGATTGATCAACCAGAACATCGGCAGGCTTGTAACAACCTTCCATGCAATAAATACACCGATACATCCGCCGAGAGCGTTGCCGATTGTATGCGGTACATCATATCTGTGAGTCTTAATAAACTCAATAGAACAAGCCGGCATCAGACATGCACAGGATCCCATAAATACAGGGAAGCAAGCTGTACCGTCAACACCGAGCAGAAGACAGGTAGCCATACAAGGTGCATACAGACCAAATCCGATATCCATCAAAGCGCCCCATAAAATGTTAAGACCAGCAGCTACGATCAGTTTCCAGCCAGTTAAACCAGTAAGAGTACCTACAGCGCCGAAAGGTCCGAAGCCTGTATTCTTGCAGAGCATAATCAGTGCAAGAGGAATCATAACAGAACCAAGAGCATATCTGATCTTGTTCCGAGGCCATTTGGTTACGATTGTTGCAAAGCCGAAGGATCCAACAGCTGCACATATGTACATGATCCACAGGAACATAGGATCACAGTCTACAGAAGCTGTGAAGATGAATGCCTCGAAAATAACCGGGAAAGTATCACCGATATTCAGGGTACCCGGGATGTCGATATCATCAATCTGATTGAAAAGTTTGTACATAAAAGTGGATGGTGCATAAGATCCGCATCCGAGTGTGTCAAGGAAGTTGGCAATGATACCTACTGTAAAGCCGGATGCCCACTGCTTGCCGGTAGCGTTCCTGATGCCGTCCATTCGGTTCTTGGCAACGTCAACAATAAGACCGATACCAGTTCCGGCTGCCAGAACACCAAATAAAATTTGTAGTGCTAATAACATGTTTTTTTCCTCCAATCTCTAGATATAAAATTACTATAACTTCACCCAAAGATGATACCCCGATTTATCATCTTCGTTATAAATAAATCTATCATCATAAGCCGTAAAAGTCAATAATTTATTGTATTAAAATAGATAAAATGATTATATTTTTTGCAAAAATTCAAGGGCTTATAGTGCATTTTGAATAAAAATGTTCTGATATAATTATCGAGTCAGGCAAACTGCGGAGTCTACTCTTCCGTACCGCACAGTCTCTTTATATATGGCCGGAAAATATTCATACTGACTTTCTCCAGCGGTCCGAGCATCAGCATTCCGATAACTGTCCCTTCCCGGACTTTCAGAGAGACTCCTCCTGTAAGAGACATTACAATAGAAACGATAATGCAGAGCGCATCCAAAGACACTCGTATCTTTGCATAATCAATCTCATACTTCCCGCTGATTACTACACACATGGCTTCGCTTGGCATATTGACCAGATTCAAAAGAAGAAGCGGTCCTAAGAACAACGCAAGTCCTATATAAGCCAGAATTACAAATAAGAGTTTCATTCCATAGCCATGCAGATCAAAAGTAAGCACATCATAGAAAAAGAAATTCAGAATGGTTCCAAACAAAATTACATAAGGTATCTGAAGGAATTTCCAGAGACTAAATTCTTTTCTCTGTATTGCCAGTTGAACAAGCACACAGATAATATGCATGATCATGCTGAACGTTCCTACTTTCAACCCGCAAATCTCATATATATTTAATCCCACTGCGTCCCAGCAGGCGCAGACTCCGATATTGGCTTTCAGCGCAAGCGTCTGTGAAAACGCTGTTCCGCAAGTCAGGAATAATAATAACAAAACCTGAACGGTTATATTCTTCTTTTTCATTCAGGATAGTCCCCTTTCCCAGCTGTTATATTAATTATACACATTTTCTATATGTCGGGAAATAATTTATTTATAGTTTTTTGTGATTTTTTATAATTTTCGTAATTCTTCTTGCAATTTTTGTTTTCATGCTTTAGTATTAGAAATACAAATACCTGACATTACATTTTCACATGCATTGTTGAAGGAGTTGGTGATTATGGATATAAAAAAATGGAAGGTTATGTTGGCTGTCGATGATTACGGAAGCTTCACAAGAGCCGGGGAAGAGTTGGGCTATACACAGTCGGGAATTACGCAGATGATGAAATCTCTGGAAAAGGACGTTGGCTTTCCCTTATTTATAAAGGATAACCGGGGGATGTCTCTTACTGCTGATGCCAAGACATTGATTCCGGCAATCCGTTCCCTGTTGAATGCCAATGATGTGATTTGTCAGGAAATTGCTGCTTTAAAACACGCGCAGGTAGGCACTATTAAGATAGGAACATACCTTAGCTGCTCTATCCACTGGATTCCTAAAATCATCCAGGAGTTTAAAGAGAAGCATCCAGATATACACTTTAAAATTATAGAAGGTGTGGAAGGTGAACTTGCCGATTGGATCCAGGAGCGTAGAGTAGACATCGGATTTGTGAGCCGCCAGAAAGGGCACAGCTATCAGTTCCTCCATGTGATGGATGATGAACTGTTTGCAGTTTTTCCGCCCACCCATCCCTTTGCGGTTTATGAGGAGATTCCTGTCGAAGAATTTGAAGGAGCACCGTTTATTGTTACAGAATTTACACCTGGAAACGATGTTCACCTTGCTTTGAAGCATTATAAGGTAAAACCGGACATCCGCTATATTACCGTTAACGAGTTCTCGTCTCTCTCTATGGTGGAGCACGGACTGGGTCTGACGATTCTTCCAGGATTGTTGTTGCGGGGGCATGCAGGGAATTACGTGACCCGCCCGCTCAAACCGAGAACCTACCGCGACCTTGGGCTTGCTTATTCTTCTTACGATGAATTATCTCCGGCGTCTAAGATTTTCCTGGAATACGCCAAGGATTTTCTTCTCGATGACATGGAAGAGCAGCAGTGATTATTTTCTTCTGCAAATGACGATCGGACAACAATTGTAAACAGTAGATTGTAGACATTGGAGCCATTAATTATTGACACAATTTTAACTAAATGATATAATAGATGAAATATTTAAGGTAAGGA
Organism: uncultured Dorea sp.; assembly: GCA_947645355.1. Taxonomy (GTDB): domain Bacteria; phylum Bacillota; class Clostridia; order Lachnospirales; family Lachnospiraceae; genus Dorea_D. The sequence goes on from CANSCI010000005.1 coordinate 26,652, forward strand.
TGCATATTTGCTTTGTTTCTTTCCTTACCTTATCTATGTTTTTCCATAATTAAAAAGGGAAAAACGAATAAAAGACTAATATTATAAAATATAAGGAGAGAAGAGGTGTTTTTATGAGTAGTATTAGTATTATTATTTTATGTACGATATGTGCGTACATGTGCCTGTTGATCGGCGTTGGTGTTTACAACTCCAAAAAGAACAGCAGCAGCGAGGATTTTTATCTTGGAGGAAGAAAGATGGGAGCCCTGGTTGTTGCTATGAGTGCTGAGGCAAGTGATATGTCCAGTTGGCTTCTGATGGGTCTTCCGGGTGTTGCTTATCTTACCGGTATCGCAGATGCGTTCTGGACGGCGGCAGGTCTGGCAATCGGTACATATCTGAACTGGCTCTTTACATCAAGAAGGCTGAGACGTTACTCAGAGAAGATTGATGCGATTACAGTTCCGACTTTCTTTGCAAAGAGGTTCCATGATGAGAAGAATATTATTACAGCAATCTCGGCGGTCATTATCGTAATCTTCTTTATCCCGTATGTTGCATCAGGATTTGCAGCTTGCGGTAAGCTTTGCAATTCCCTGTTCGGGGTTGATTACATGACGGGTGTCATTATCTTTGCAATTATTATTGCAATTTATACGATTATGGGTGGTTTTACAAGTGTTGCTACCAATGACCTGATCCAGAGTATCGTAATGTCTATTGCGCTGGTTTCTATTGTAACCTTTGGCGTGAGCAGCGCCGGCGGGCTGGATGCGGTTATGGACAATGCAAGGTCGCTGCCTGGATACTTATCACTTTCTGCGATCCATGATGCAGTTGCGGGTTCGGCAGTTCCTTACTCTGCACTGTCTGCAGTATCCCTTCTTGCATGGGGTATCGGATACTTTGGTATGCCTCATATCCTTGTAAGATTTATGGCAATTGAAGATGAGCAGAAGCTGGTTCTTTCCAGACGTGTTGCATCCATCTGGGTAACATTTGCTATGGGTATTGCGATATTTATCGGTGTTGTAGGACTTGGGGTTGTGAATGCAGGCGGTATGGAAGCATTAGAGGACAGTGAGCGTGTAATCATTGCACTTACAAGTGTCCTGAGCCAGAATGGATTCCTGGCAGCAGTTCTCGGCGGGGTGATACTTGCAGGTATCCTTGCGGCAACCATGTCTACCGCAGACAGCCAGATGCTTGTAGCAGCTTCCGGTGTGTCCGAGAATATCATTCAGGACTTCCTCGGCAAGAAGCTGACAGAGAAGCAGGGCGTTCTGGTTGCCCGTGGAACGATCCTTGTAATTGCGGCTATCGGTTTATTCTTGGCGAGAGACCCTAACTCCAGTGTATTTGGCATTGTATCCTTTGCATGGGCAGGTATGGGTGCAGCATTTGCAGGTGTTATGATCTGTGCGCTGTTCTGGAAACGTACGACCCTGCAGGGGGCTCTTGCAGGTATGATCTCAGGCGGCGCTATGGTATTTATATGGAAGTACCTGGTTCGTCCGATGGGCGGGCTCCTTGATATCTATGAACTTCTTCCTGCATTCCTTGTATCCCTTGCCATGATCATCATCGTGAGCCTTGCAACAAAGGCGCCAAGTAAGGAGATCATTGACGAATTTGAGAGTGTTAATGCAAAATAAAAAATTGAAAACTGAATATAAAAGAATGAAAGAAGAAGCTCCATGTGAGGGGCTTCTTTTTTCATATTTGCAGATGAAAAAGTACTTCTTAATGCGGGCAGAAGCGGATTGTACATGAAAAAGTACAATATTTCTACAAAAGGGCTTGAAATATTTACCTTCATCATTTATACTGAAAAAGCTGTGACATGATAGCGATGAAACGTGAGGTTGCTGCCGATAACGGCAGGTTTTCCGTGGAGCGAATGTCAAGTTAGGAAACTGGCGACAAGTCACTGTATCACATATTGTCCGTGTAAGGTTCTCACGACACACACGGGAGAGTGTACAGTCACCGCTTGTCGTACTGAAGTTAAGAGTACGAAAAGGAGGCGACTTTTTTTATGGCAAGTCAAGTAATGAGAATCACTTTGAAAGCGTATGACCATCAATTGGTAGATGCGTCCGCTAAGAAAATCATCGAAACTGTTAAGAAGAATGGATCCAAGGTGAGCGGTCCGGTGCCACTTCCGACAAAGAAGGAAGTAGTTACGATTCTGAGGGCTGTTCACAAATACAAAGATTCCAGAGAACAGTTTGAGCAGAGGACTCATAAAAGACTGATCGATATTATCACACCGACGCAGAAGACGGTTGATGCACTGTCCAGGCTTGAGATGCCGGCCGGCGTATATATCGACATCAAGATGAAAAACAAGTAGTAATTATGAACACAGTAATTCCTATAATTTAGGATGAACGCACACGCGGCGTTCCGCTGTAAATCACAGGAGGTAATGATAATGAAGAAAGCTATTTTAGCTACTAAGGTCGGAATGACACAGATCTTCAATGAAGACGGGACACTGACACCTGTAACAGTCCTTCAGGCTGGCCCTTGCGTGGTAACACAGATCAAGACAGTTGAGAATGATGGCTATGATGCGGTTCAGGTGGGCTTTGTCGACAAGAAAGAAAAGATCATTAATAAGGACAAGAGCGGCAAGAAAGAGATCGTACACCGCCACGGATTGACAAAGGCGGAGCAGGGACATTTTGCGAAGGCCGGAGTATCCGGAAAGAGATTTGTCAGAGAATTTAAGCTTGAGAATGCCGGAGAGTATGAGCTTGCACAAGAGATTAAGGCTGATATTTTTGAAGCCGGAGATAAGATTGATGCTACAGCTATTTCAAAGGGTAAAGGTTTCCAGGGGGCAATCAAGAGGCACAATCAGCACAGAGGGCCTATGACACATGGTTCCAAATTCCACCGTCACGCCGGCTCCAACGGAGCTGCTTCTGATCCGAGCAAGGTATTTAAGGGTAAGAAGATGCCTGGCCACATGGGAAGCAAGAGGATCACGATCCAGAATCTTGAAGTTGTACGTGTAGATGCAGAGAACAATCTTCTTCTTGTAAAAGGCTCTGTGCCGGGACCAAAGAAATCTTTAGTAACAATTAAAGAAGCAGTAAAGGCTAACTAGGATTTGGCGAAGGAAGGAGGACATAGAGATGGCAAACGTATCTGTTTACAATATCGAAGGAAAAGAAGTTGGAACGATCGACTTAAACGATGCGGTATTTGGTGTTGAAGTGAATGAGCATCTTGTACACATGGCAGTCGTAAACCAGCTTGCAAATAACCGACAGGGAACACAGAAGGCAAAGACTCGTTCTGAAGTTTCCGGCGGCGGAAGAAAACCATGGAGACAGAAAGGTACCGGCCATGCAAGGCAGGGATCTACAAGGGCTCCACAGTGGACAGGCGGCGGAGTAGTATTTGCTCCGGTACCGAGAGATTATTCCTTTAAGATGAATAAAAAAGAGAAAAGGGCAGCGCTTAAGTCTGTTCTTACGGCAAAGGTCGAGGAAAAGAAATTTATCGTAGTTGACGAGATCAAGTTTGATGAGATCAAGACGAAGAACTTTGCTGAGATGTTAAAGAACCTGGATGTATCAAAGGCATTGGTAGTGCTGGAGGATGAAAATGCGATAATCTCCGCAAGGAATATCGCAGATGTAAAGACTGCAAAGGTCAACACGATCAATGTATATGACGTCCTGAAATACAACACAGTAATCGCAACAAAGACAGCTGTTGCAAACATTGAGGAGGTGTACGCATAATGGCAAACATTCAGTATTATGATGTGATCCTTAAACCTGTTGTGACAGAGAAGAGTATGGAGCTCATGGGTGAGAAGAAGTATACATTCCTGGTTCATCCGGACGCAACAAAAAGTCAGGTGAAAGAGGCCGTTGAAAAGATGTTTAACGGTACAAAGGTGGAAAAAGTCAACACCATGAACTGCGAAGGAAAAAGAAGGAGAGTGCGCGGCACAATGAAGTTCGGCAAAACCGCAGGTTCTAAGAAGGCGATCGTGAAGCTGACAGCCGACAGCGCTGACATCGAGATTTTTGAGGGTCTGTAGGTTGTACGGAACCTGCAGACTTGACGAAGACAGCTCGGTGCAAATCCGTGATAATAATTATTAGAGACATGAAAGGAGAACGATCATGGGAATTAAAACATACCGCCCATATACCCCTTCCAGAAGACAGATGACTGGTTCTGATTTCTCCGAAATCACAAAGACAACACCGGAAAAGTCTCTGTTAGCTCCGAGGAGCAGGCAGGCTGGAAGAAATAACCAGGGAAAAATTACAGTTAGACACCGCGGAGGCGGCGCTAAGAGAAAATACAGAATTATTGATTTCAAGAGAAGGAAAGATAATGTTCAGGCAACCGTAATCGGGATCGAGTATGATCCGAACAGGACAGCTAATATCGCACTGATCTGTTATGAGGACGGCGAGAAGGCTTACATCCTTGCTCCGGAAGGATTGAAGGATGGTATGAAGATTATGAACGGGCCGGAAGCAGAGGTAAAGATCGGCAACTGCCTTCCGCTTTCAGAGATTCCGGTAGGTACACAGATCCACAATATTGAGCTTTATCCGGGGAAAGGCGGACAGTTGGTTCGTTCCGCAGGAAACAGTGCTCAGTTGATGGCGAAGGAAGGAAAATATGCAACACTCAGGCTTCCGTCTGGTGAGATGAGAATGGTGCCGATCATCTGCAGAGCTTCTGTAGGAGTGGTTGGAAATGGTGATCACAGCCTGATCAATATTGGTAAAGCCGGGCGTAAGCGCCACATGGGTATCAGACCGACAGTACGTGGTTCTGTAATGAACCCGAATGACCATCCGCACGGTGGTGGTGAAGGTAAGACAGGAATCGGCCGTCCGGGTCCGTCAACACCTTGGGGCAAACCAGCACTTGGTCTGAAGACGAGAAAGAAAAACAAGTCTTCTAACAAGATGATCATTAGAAGAAGAGATGGTAAAGCAATCAAATAATTAAGGAGGTTAGAACCTATGGCACGTTCAATTAAAAAAGGACCATTTGCAGATGCAAGTCTGCTCAAGAAGATTGATGCAATGAATGCTGCAGGAGAAAAGTCTGTGATTAAGACCTGGTCCCGCCGTTCTACAATCTTCCCAAGTATGGTTGGACATACAATTGCCGTTCATGACGGAAGAAAGCATGTACCTGTATATGTAACGGAGGATATGGTAGGACATAAGCTCGGTGAGTTTGTTGCTACAAGAACCTACAGAGGACATGGAAAAGACGAAAAGAAATCAAAAGTCAGATAATTACATTGTGAAAGGAGGGTTCATCCATGGCTAAAGGACACAGATCCCAGATTAAGAGAGAAAGAAATGCTAATAAAGATACAAGACCTTCTGCTAAGTTATCTTACGCAAGAGTTTCTGTTCAGAAAGCATGTTTCGTATTAGACGCCATCAGAGGTAAGGATGTAACAACAGCACTTGGTATTTTAACTTACAATCCAAGATATGCTTCCAGTTTAATAAAGAAATTATTAGAGTCTGCAATTGCAAATGCTGAGAACAACAACGGCATGAACGCTGAGAATCTTTATATTGCAGAGGCTTATGCGAACAAAGGACCAACAATGAAGAGAATCAAGGCTAGGGCGCAGGGAAGAGCTTACAGGATCGAAAAGAGAATGAGCCACATTACACTTGTGCTTGATGAGAGATAAGGAGGGCAAACATGGGACAGAAAGTTAATCCTCATGGCTTGAGAGTCGGTATTATCAAAGACTGGGACTCCAGATGGTATGCAGAGAAGGAATTCGCAGACTACCTGGTAGAAGACCATGAAATCAGGAAGTATCTTAAGAAAAGATTATACAGCGCCGGTGTTTCTAAGATTGAAATTGAAAGAGCATCTGACCGCGTGAAAATTGTTATCTATACAGCAAAGCCCGGCGTAGTAATTGGTAAGGGCGGGGCTGAGATCGAGAAGGTAAAAGGTGAGCTTGCACAGTTTACTGACAAGAAGTTAATCGTAGACATCAAAGAGATCAAAAGACCGGATAAGGATGCTCAGTTAGTTGCAGAGAATATCGCACTCCAGCTTGAGAACCGTATTTCCTTCAGACGTGCTATGAAGTCCTGCATGTCAAGGACTATGAAGTCAGGCGCGCTCGGAGTTAAGACTTCTGTATCAGGACGTCTCGGCGGAGCTGATATGGCCCGTACAGAGTTCTACAGCGAGGGAACGATTCCTCTTCAGACACTGAGAGCAGACATTGACTACGGATTCGCTGAGGCCGACACAACTTACGGAAAAGTTGGTGTTAAGGTATGGATTTACAAAGGCGAGGTTCTTCCGGAAAAAGCATCAAAGGAAGGAGATAGATAATCATGTTAATGCCAAAAAGAGTAAAACGTCGTAAACAGTTCCGCGGTTCCATGAAGGGAAAAGCACTCCGTGGAAATAAGATTACAAATGGTGAATATGGTATTATTGCAATGGAACCATGCTGGATCCGTTCCAACCAGATAGAAGCTGCCCGTATTGCTATGACACGTTACATCAAGCGTGGTGGTAAAGTTTGGATTAAAATATTCCCAGACAAACCTGTAACTACGAAACCAGCTGAAACACGTATGGGTTCTGGTAAAGGAACCTTAGAGTACTGGGTAGCAGTTGTAAAGCCAGGCCGTGTAATGTTCGAGCTTGCCGGTGTTCCGGAGGAAGTGGCACGCGAAGCATTACGTCTTGCAATGCACAAATTACCTTGTAAATGTAAGATCGTTTCACGCGAAGATTTAGAAGGCGGTGATAACAGTGAAAATTAATGCATTTGTAGAAGATTTAAAGACAAAATCAGCTGCAGAGCTGAATGAAGAATTAGTAGCTGCTAAAAAGGAACTCTTCAACCTGAGATTCCAGAACGCAACAAATCAGTTAGAGAATACCAGCAGGATCAAGGAAGTAAGAAGAAATATCGCCCGGATCCAGACAATGCTCACACAGGCACAAAAAGGTTAGTGACGCATTGAATACTTGGCGAGGTGTTTTCGAGCCTAGTATGAAAGCGGATACTCCGAACGGAGTGAGGACGTATCCTCCATGCGAGCTTAGCTTTTTGGCCGTTCTTCGAGCAAGGGCGAGAAGAACTTCCTTAATTCAAACAAACAGAAAGGAGACAGACTGTGGAAAGAAATCTTAGAAAAACCAGAGTTGGCAAGGTTGTAAGTAATAGAATGGATAAGACCATAGTTGTTGCAGTCGAAGATCATGTAAAGCATCCTCTTTACAAAAAGATCGTAAAGAGAACTTATAAATTAAAAGCACATGACGAAGCAAATGAGTGCAATATCGGTGACAAGGTAAAAGTTATGGAGACAAGGCCATTGTCCAAGGATAAGAGATGGCGTCTTGTCGAGGTTATGGAAAAAGTAAAATAGTATAAGGAGGGAAACCTGCATGATACAGCAAGAAAGCAGATTGAAGGTAGCAGATAACACAGGCGCAAAAGAGTTGCTTTGCATCCGTGTACTCGGCGGTTCAACAAGAAGGTATGCCAGTATCGGAGATATTATCGTTGCCACCGTTAAAGATGCAACACCAGGCGGCGTTGTGAAAAAAGGTGACGTAGTAAAAGCTGTAGTGGTTCGTACTGTTAAGAGTACGCGTCGTAAAGATGGTTCCTATATCCGTTTCGACGAAAATGCTGCTGTAATTATAAAAGATGACAAGACACCAAGAGGAACCCGTATCTTTGGGCCAGTAGCAAGGGAGCTCCGTGACAAACAGTTCATGAGAATTGTTTCTTTAGCTCCGGAAGTACTTTAAGGAGGTCGAAGGAAGATGTTGAAGATTAAGAAGGGTGACACAGTAAAAGTGATTGCCGGCAAAGATAAAGACAAAGAAGGCAAAGTTCTCTCTGTAAACCATAAAGAGGGCAGGGTTATTGTTGAAGGTGTCAATATGCTGACAAAACATACAAAACCAAGCGCTGCCAATGCAAACGGCGGGATCATCCATCAGGAAGGCGCCATTGACATTTCAAATGTCATGTACCTGCACAAAGGAAAAGCTACAAGAGTAGGCTTCAAGATGGATGGAGACAAGAAAGTACGTTACGCCAAATCAACAGGTGAAGTGATCGATTAATTTGAGGAAGGAGGACTTAAGCTTTGAGTAGACTGAAAGAACAGTATCAGAACGAGATGGTTGATGCGCTCATCAAAAAGTTCGGATATAAAAATATTATGGAAGTGCCAAAACTCGACAAGGTTGTTATCAACATGGGTGTCGGTGAAGCAAAGGATAATGCAAAGCTTCTGGATTCGGCAATTGCTGACCTGGAGAAGATTACCGGCCAGAAGGCAGTTGTATGTAAAGCAAAGAAATCAGTTGCGAACTTCAAGTTAAGAGAAGGTATGGCAATTGGGTGTAAGGTTACTTTAAGAGGGGAGAAGATGTATGAGTTCGTTGACCGCCTGATCAACCTTGCATTGCCTCGTGTACGTGATTTCAGAGGTGTTAATCCCAACGCATTTGACGGGAGAGGAAACTATGCTCTTGGAATTAAGGAGCAGCTGATTTTCCCTGAGATCGAGTATGATAAAATTGACAAGGTAAGAGGAATGGATGTTATCTTTGTCACAACAGCTAAAACTGACGAAGAGGCTCGTGAATTGTTAAAGCAGTTCAATATGCCGTTTACAAAGTAAGGAGGTAAAGTATGGCTAAGACAGCAATGAAAATCAAACAGCAGCGCAAGCAGAAATTTTCTACAAGAGAATATAACCGCTGTAAAATCTGTGGTCGTCCACATGCATATTTGAGAAAATATGGGATCTGCCGTGTTTGCTTCCGTGAATTGGCATACAAAGGACAGATTCCAGGCGTTAAAAAGGCAAGTTGGTAAAGGAGGAAACGATTCATGACTATGAGTGATCCAATTGCAGATATGCTTACAAGAATCCGTAATGCAAATACTGCTAAACATGATACAGTAGATGTACCGTCATCTAAGATGAAGCTTGCAATCGCAAACATCTTGTTGGATGAAGGATATATTGAGAAATACGATGTCATTGAAGACGGCGTATTTAAGACCATCCACATCACATTAAAGTATGGTGCGGATAAGAATGAAAAGGTAATTACAGGACTTAAGAGAATCTCCAAGCCAGGTCTTCGTGTATACGCCAACAGTGCTGATGTACCGAAAGTATTCGGCGGTCTCGGGACAGCTATTATTTCTACCAATCATGGTGTAATTACTGATAAAGAAGCAAGAAAGCTCGGCGTAGGCGGAGAGGTACTTTGCTTTGTATGGTAACAAGGAAACACTGCGGCCACCAGGTTCGAAAGAACCTCACCAAGTGGATCGAGTGCACTTTCGCACTAGGTTCGAGAAATACCTCACCAAGTGCTCAATGCGACTGAAAACAGAGCAGGTACAGACTTGTTCCGAAAATTTAAGTTAAGGAGGATTAGGCAATGTCACGTATAGGAAGACTGCCAATAGCAGTTCCGGCGGGAGTAACCGTTGAGATTGCAGAGAATAACAAAGTGACTGTAAAGGGGCCGAAGGGGACTCTTTCAAAAGAACTTCCTGTAGAGATGGAGATCAAGCAGGAAGGGGAACAGATTATAGTGACAAGACCAAACGATCTCAAGAAAATGAAATCTTTACATGGTCTTACAAGAACACTGATCAACAATATGGTTGTAGGTGTAACTGACGGATACCAGAAGGTTCTTGAGGTGAACGGTGTCGGATACAGAGCGGCAAAAGCAGGCAAGAAGCTGACACTCAGCCTTGGATATTCACATCCGGTTGAGATGGAGGATCCGGAAGGAGTAGAGACTGTATTAGAGGGTCAGAATAAGATCATCGTTAAAGGTATTGATAAAGAAAAAGTAGGCCAGTATGCAGCCGAGATCAGAGACAAGAGAAGACCGGAGCCATATAAGGGCAAAGGTATCAAGTATGCTGACGAGGTTATCAGACGTAAAGTTGGTAAGACTGGTAAGAAATAAGAAAGGAGAGTGTAGAAATGGTTAGCAAAAAATCGAGAAGTGAAGTTCGCGTAAAAAAGCACAAAAAATTACGCAACCGTTTAAGTGGAACAGCTGAATGCCCACGTTTGGCTGTATTTAGAAGTAATAATCATATGTACGCACAGATCATTGACGATGTGGCACAGAATACTCTGGTTTCCGCTTCCACTCTTCAGAAAGACGTGAAGGCAAACCTGGAGAAAACTAACAACGTTGATGCAGCGGCATATTTGGGTAAGGTGATTGCCGAGAAGGCAATTGAAAAGGGTATTAAGGATGTTGTCTTTGACAGAGGCGGCTTTATATACCAGGGAAAAGTTCAGGCATTGGCAGATGCAGCCAGAGAAGCTGGATTGAATTTCTAGAAGGAGGAGCACACATGAAACAAGAACGTATTGATGCTGGTCAGTTAGAGTTAAATGAAAAAGTAGTATCAATCAAGCGTGTAACCAAAGTTGTTAAAGGTGGCCGTAATATGAGATTCACAGCTTTAGTAGTTGTTGGCGACGGAAACGGCCATGTTGGTGCAGGCTTGGGAAAAGCTACTGAAATCCCGGAAGCAATCCGCAAGGGAAAAGAGGATGCAGCGAAAAATCTTATTACAGTAGCATTAGATGACAATGAGAGTATTACACATGATTTTATCGGCAAATTCGGAGGGGCATCCGTACTGCTGAAAAAGGCTCCGGAAGGTACCGGTGTGATTGCCGGAGGCCCGGCGCGTGCCGTGATCGAGATGGCGGGAATCAAGAATATCCGTACAAAATCCCTCGGTTCCAACAATAAGCAGAACGTAGTTCTGGCTACGATCGATGGATTGAGCCAGATTAAGACTCCGGAAGAAGTAGCAAGGCTTCGCGGTAAATCTGTTGAAGAGATCTTGGGCTAAGGAGGTAGAATGAGATGGCAAATTTAAAGGTTACATTAGTTAAATCTCCAATTGGTGCCGTACCAAAGCATAAGAAAACTGTTGAGGCATTAGGTCTGCGCAAGGTAAATAAGACAGTTGTACTGCCGGATAATGCAGCAACAAGAGGTATGGTCAAACAGGTATGTCACCTGGTGAAAGTGGAAGAAGCATAATATAAAATTCAGATAAGGAGGTGTCACAATGGATTTATCAAACTTAAGACCTGCAGATGGATCAAAACAGAGCGATAACTTCAGAAGAGGACGTGGACACGGTTCTGGAAACGGCAAGACAGCCGGCAAGGGACACAAAGGCCAGAAGGCTCGTTCCGGAGGCACAAGGCCGGGGTTTGAAGGCGGTCAGATGCCATTATATAGAAGAATACCAAAAAGAGGCTTCACGAACAGAAATTCAAAGACAATCGTTGGTATTAATGTGAGTGACCTGGAAGTATTCGATAACGATGCAGTTGTAACTGTAGAGTCATTGATCGAGAAAGGAATCGTTAAGAATCCGAGAGATGGAGTTAAGATTCTTGGAAACGGCGAACTGACAAAGAAGCTTACAGTACAGGCTGATGCATTCAGCGCAGGTGCTGCAGCTAAGATTGAGGCTTTAGGTGGAAAAACAGAGGTGATTTAATGTTAGAAACTTTCCGAAGAGCATGGGGGATTAAAGATATCCGTAAAAAGATCGGATATACGTTTTTGATGTTAATCGTCATTAGGCTTGGTTCAGAATTGCCGACGCCGGGAGTCAATCCAACCTATATTAAAGAGTTTTTTGCACAGAATACCGGGGAAGCGTTTAATTTATTTAACGCTTTTACCGGTGGCTCTTTTGAACAGATGTCTGTGTTTGCCTTAAGTATTACCCCGTATATTACATCTTCTATTATCATGCAGCTTCTTACGATTGCCATTCCGAAGCTTGAGGAGATGCAGAAGGAAGGGGAAGACGGAAGGAAAAAGATCGCAGCATTTACCCGTTACCTGACTGTTGGACTTGCCCTGATCGAGTCTACTGCAATGGCAGTAGGATTTGGCAGGCAGGGGCTTCTGAAGGAGTATAATTTTGTCAATGCTGCAATCGTAGTTTTGACGTTGACTGCCGGATCTGCCTTCCTTATGTGGATTGGCGAGCGGATTACAGAAAAAGGAGTTGGAAACGGTATTTCCATCGTTCTGGTAATTAATATCCTTTCACGTGTTCCGAGTGATATATCGACGTTGTTCAGTCAGTTTGTTAAGGGCAAAAACGTTGCATCCGGCGGACTTGCCGTAGTGATTATCCTGGCAATTATCCTTGCGATGGTTGTGTTTGTCATCATTCTTCAGGATGGGCAGAGGAGGATCGTGGTTCAGTATTCCCAGAAGGTTGCAGGCAGAAAGACCTATGGCGGACAGTCAACACACATCCCGCTCAAAGTCAATACAGCCGGAGTTATTCCGATCATCTTTGCGTCTTCGCTGATGCAGTTTCCGATCGTTATTGCAAGTTTCCTCGGTAAAGGGAACGGTACGGGGGTCGGCAGTGAGATCTTAAGAGGAATGAATCAGGGAAATTGGTGTAATCCGGAACAGTTTAAGTATTCATGGGGATTGATCGTGTATATCTTGCTTACTGTATTTTTTGCATATTTTTACACATCAATTACGTTCAATCCATTGGAGATTGCAAACAACATGAAGAAGAGCGGCGGGTTTATTCCGGGGATCCGCCCGGGCAAGCCGACAGTGGAATATCTGACAAAGCGGCTGAACTACATTATCTTTATCGGGGCATGCGGGCTGGTTATTGTGCAGGTTGTGCCGATATTCTTTAATGGATGGTTTGGCGCAAGGGTATCCTTTGGCGGTACTTCACTGATCATTATTGTCAGTGTGGTACTGGAAACTCTGAAGCAGATTGAATCACAGATGCTTGTACGCAACTACAAGGGATTTTTAAATAGCTAAGACCATAATTTTGTATTTTGACTCGCGGAAACTCTCTGCGGGTTAAAATGCTATAAGGAGGAACTCATATATGAAAATAATTATGTTAGGCGCCCCGGGCGCAGGCAAAGGAACTCAGGCAAAGAAAATTGCCGCCCAATATAATATTCCTCATATTTCCACCGGAGATATCTTCCGGGCAAATATTAAAAACGGGACAGAGCTTGGTCAGAAGGCGAAGACATACATGGATCAGGGGCTTTTAGTGCCGGACGAACTTGTTGTGGATCTGGTTGTTGACCGTGTGAATCAGGAGGATGCAAAGAACGGCTATGTTCTGGACGGTTTCCCGAGGACGATCCCGCAGGCAGAAGCTCTTGACAAGGCTCTTGCGGAACTTGGTCAGAAGGTGGACTATGCTATTGATGTGGATGTTCCGGATGAAAAGATTGTACACCGTATGGGCGGCCGCCGGGCGTGTATAGGATGCGGAGCTACATACCATCTTGAGTATGCTCCGACAAAGACAGAGGGCGTCTGTGATGTATGCGGCAAGGAACTGATCTTGAGAGATGACGACAAGCCGGAGACGGTGCTTAAAAGGCTTGGCGTATACCACGAGCAGACACAGCCGCTGATTGATTATTACACAAATGCCGGGATTCTTAGGACCGTTGACGGAACGATAGATATCAATGATGTCTTCCAGGCAATTGCAGATATTTTAGGAGAGTAGGATCATGCCGATTACGATAAAATCTTCCAGGGAAATTGAACTGATGGCGGAATCAGGACGGATCCTGGAGATTGTTCATAAGGAATTGGAGAAAGCGCTTCATCCGGGGATGAGTACGAAGGATATCGACCGGCTGGGCGAGGAGGTGATCCGCAGCTATGGCTGTATCCCTTCGTTCCTGAATTATAACGGGTATCCTGCGTCCATATGTGTCTCTCTTAATGATGAGGTTGTCCATGGCATTCCAAGTGACCGCCGGATTATAAAGGAGGGGGACATTGTAAGCCTGGATGCGGGAGTCATTTATAAAGGATATCATTCGGATGCGGCCAGGACGCATGCTGTGGGAGAGATCAGTGAAGAGGCTAAGAAGCTGATACAGGTTACAAGGGAAAGCTTCTTTGAAGGTATAAAATATGCAAGAGAAGGCAATCATCTATTTGATATTTCGTCGGCCATCGGCAGATATGCAGGGAGCAGGGGGTATGGGATCGTGCGTGACCTGTGCGGGCACGGGATCGGGACTGCCCTCCATGAGGCTCCGGAGATACCGAATTACATTATGAACCGAAAGGGCGCAAAGCTGAAAGCCGGGATGACACTTGCCATTGAACCGATGATTAACCTGGGCAGCTGGCAGGTGGACTGGCTTTCAGATGACTGGACTGTGGTAACAAGAGATCATTCCCTGTCTGCACATTATGAGAATACGGTATTGATTACCGAGGGTGAGCCCAGGCTTCTGACTCTGACAGAGAGCGTTTGGCAGCCTTTTTAGAACAGCGGGGTGGAGTTATGGACAGATATGAGGCGGGAATGCTTGCAAGGTCAAAAGCAGGGCATGATGCGGGCAGGATTTATGTGATAACCGGCGCAGATGATGCATATGTATATTTAGTGGACGGAAAAGCAAGAACTCTTGACCGGCCGAAAAAGAAGAAAAAGAGACATGTGCAGATAATCCTTGACAGGTATGATATCACAGGTGTTGATGATGTGAAGATAAAACGGATACTGAAGGAATGGAATAAGGAAGAAGAATCATAGGAGGATTAAGATATGTCAAAGGCTGACGTAATTGAGATTGAAGGGACTGTTGTAGAAAAACTGCCGAACGCAATGTTCCAGGTGGAACTTGAGAACGGGCATCAGGTGCTTGCCCACATCAGCGGCAAGCTGAGGATGAATTTTATCAAGATCTTGCCGGGGGATAAGGTGACATTGGAGCTGTCCCCATATGACCTCTCTAAGGGGCGGATTATCTGGAGAGATAAGTAGGCCGCACACATACAGAGGAGAGGGTTATGGATGAGAGAACAGAGCTGAATGAGGAGAGGGTTATGGATGAGAGAACAGAGCTGAATGAGGAGAAGGTAAAGGGAGAGCAGACCGGGGAAGGACCTGAAGAGGAAAAAAAGCCCAGGAAGAAAAGAGGCTGCCTGGGCTGTCTTGGAAACATCATCATCGGTGTCGCAGTGATTCTTCTGTTGGTAAAAGGTGTAGAGTGGCTGGGACGCCTGACGGCTCCGGAGGAGAACAACAGTGCGGCCACAAAGGCAAGGACTTATGATTTCTGGTATAACCAGTGTGCCGGAAGAATCAATTTCGGAGGGGACAGTAAAATAGCTTTTGGAAAGCGTGTGCTTCCGCTGCTTGATAAGTTTATGCTGGAGGATGCTAAGTCCACCGTGGGCAATGACGAGATCAATACAATTCTTAACACGGATTACACCATCGATGATGAAGCTGTTCTTGCAGCGTATACCGGTAGAATGGCAAAGCTTACCGGGAAGGTCATTCATAAAGATGAGAGGACAAAGACCATACAGTTTGCCACAGACGTCAATTTTAACGCGGACGTAAATTTTAACGAGGGTGCAGAAGATGTCGAGTGGCCGAGGATTTTCCTGAACTGTGATTGGGTGAAGGAAGAACCTGACATGTGGGACTGCGTTGAAGTAGAAGGTATGCTGATCGTCGACCCATATGACTTTTCATCGAAGGAGAGTATGACTGTCTCCGTTCAGGTAAGGAAGGTCAGTAAGGCGGACTATCTTGCTCTTGGAGGCGATCCGGCGAATCTGTTTATGTATCAGGAATCGGAACCGGTTGCGTCTGTGGAACAGCAGGGAGTGACATTTGATGTTTTAGGGGCGTCGGTGGATGCAGCTACCGGAAGAGCGTATATAAAATACCAGATATCTGGGGATAAGGAGCTGCAGGGAAGAGAATATGATCTGGAGATTTTTGCGGCAAAAGGGAATCTTCTGGGCATGGTGTTCGATTATGGATCAGCAGGCCAAAGCTCCTATGGCAGTATTATGATTGAGGAGGAGGCGCCGAATTATGTAGCGCAGGTTGCGCCCGGAAAGAATCAGATCTCGATTGTCATATGTGGTTATAATAGGGAAGAGCGGGAGGACGAGGGAATCGTCGAAGTGAACCCTGATGCAGACATATTTATAAGGGTGGATATTCCAAGTGAATCTTGGACGATCGTAGAATAGGCGATAGAATAATAAGGATAAGGTAATGAAAATATGCTATTGACTTTTGTGTAATCCAGGTGCTATAATATATGGGCACGTTTCCGGGCATTTTTATGCAAAAAAACGCCAGAACCGCGGCAAAAAGGGCGTAAGATTCGGAATTTGTGCAGTGCAGACAAAGGCAAAGCAATGGATGAAAGGAGGATTTGACGTGAAGGTTAGATCATCAGTAAAACCAATTTGCGAAAAATGCAAAGTAATTAAAAGAAAAGGAAGCGTTCGCATTATCTGCGAAAATCCAAAGCATAAACAGAGACAGGGATAGGTACTGAACACTTAGTGAATCCGAGCGAAAGCGAAGGATGAACTTATGTTTATGCAAAAACAATCAAGGCGGCTGATAGCCGACACACCAGGGAGTGTGTGGACTATTTGAAATATACAAGGAAACACCTGTAGCCGGTGGAAGTCCTCGTATATTGCTTCTAATGCCGGCCCGTCATTACCGTATGGCCATACGGTGGCCGGAAAGGGTGCGGATACCGACGCACCTGGATGAGGGACATAGAGATAAGCTCTTCACACTAGACTCGTGGAAGACCTCGTCAAGAGGAAAGGAAGTTCCCTGGCACTAAGCTCGTGAGAGACCTCGCTAAGTGAACGGGAACGACTCTTCACACTAGACTCGTGGAAGACCTCGTCAAGTGTTCAGTAGTCCCTATTAAAGACAGTATAATATTAAAGAAAAATGGAGGAAATTCACATGGCTCGTATAGCAGGTGTAGACTTACCAAGGGACAAACGTGTTGAGATCGGATTGACTTATATCTATGGGATCGGAAGGACAAGTGCTGCCCGTATCCTTTCAGAGGCAGGAGTAGATCCGGATATCCGCTGCAGAGATCTTACAGACGAAGATGTAAAGAAGATCAGTGCAGTGATTGACGAGACACAGATGGTAGAGGGTGATTTAAGAAGAGAAATTGCGCTCAACATTAAGAGATTGCAGGAGATCGGATGCTACAGAGGTATCCGTCACAGAAAAGGCCTTCCGGTTCGTGGTCAGAAGACAAAGACCAACGCAAGAACAAGAAAAGGTCCGAAGAGAACAGTAGCTAATAAGAAGAAATAAAAAGGAAAGAGTAGGTTAGTTTTATTATGGCAAAGAAAGTTACAAAGAAAGTGACAAAGAAGCGTGTCAAGAAAAACGTTGAACACGGACAAGCACATATCCAGTCATCTTTTAATAACACGATCGTTACATTAACAGATGCACAGGGCAATGCTCTCTCATGGGCAAGTGCAGGCGGTCTGGGATTCAGAGGTTCAAGGAAATCTACCCCTTATGCAGCGCAGATGGCAGCTGAGACAGCAGCTAAGGCAGCATTAGTACATGGTCTGAAGACAGTTGACGTTATGGTAAAAGGACCAGGTTCAGGTAGAGAAGCAGCGATTCGTGCCCTTCAGGCATGTGGAATTGATGTAACAAGCATTAAGGATGTTACTCCGGTACCGCACAATGGATGCCGCCCGCCGAAGCGCAGGAGAGTCTAGCCGGCAGCTGCAGCATGAATGCTGATTATATGCAGATAGTGAAACGGATGACAGATATCCGATTGTATATTAGGAGGAAGTAAAACATGGCAGTAAATAGAGTCCCAGTTCTTAAAAGATGCCGTTCTCTCGGAATGGATCCGGTATATTTAGGAATTGACAAAAAGTCTAACAGACAGTTAAAAAGATCCAGCAGAAAAATGAGTGAATATGGCCTTCAGCTGCGCGAGAAGCAGAAAGCGAAATTCATCTATGGCGTATTAGAGAAACCTTTTAGGAATTACTACAAAAAGGCAAAACAGATGAGCGGTATGACAGGTGAGAACCTGATGGTGCTTCTTGAGTCAAGGTTAGACAATGTAGTATTCCGTATGGGTCTTGCCAGAACAAGACGCGAGGCAAGACAGATCGTTGACCACAAGCATGTGCTTGTAAACGGCAAACAGGTAAACATCCCATCTTATCTTATCAAAGCTGGCGATGTAATTGAAATCAAGGAAAAACACAAAAGTTCTCCAAGATACAAAGAGATCTTAGAGGTCACAGGCGGCCGCATGGTTCCTGACTGGTTAGAGGTTGACACTGAGGCTCTGAAAGGGACAGTAAAGGAACTTCCGAACCGTGAAGTTATTGATGTTCCGGTAGATGAGATGTTAATCGTCGAATTATATTCTAAATAATAACCCGTAACACCACAGGAGGTGGACTAGTGTTTGATTTTAATAAACCTAATATTGAAATAACTGAGATTTCAGAAGATAAGAAATATGGAAGATTCGTTGTAGAGCCTCTGGAGAGGGGTTATGGTACAACATTAGGAAACTCTCTGAGAAGAATCATGCTTTCATCTCTGCCGGGCGCAGCGATCAGTCAGGTTAAAATCGACGGGGTACTGCATGAGTTCAGTTCCATCCCGGGGGTTAAAGAGGACGTTACAGAGATCATCATGAACTTAAAGTCATTGGCTATCAAGAATACATCTGAGACAGATGAAGCAAAGACAGCTTATATTGAGTTCGAGGGTGAAGGTGTTGTTACGGCGGCAGACATTCAGGTGGATCAGGATATAGAGATTATGAATCCTGAGACGGTTATCGCAACGCTTAACGGCGGAGCGGACAGTAAGCTTTACATGGAACTTACTATTACAAAGGGCAGAGGCTATGTAAGCGCTGACAAGAACAAGAATGACGAATTACCGATTGCGGTAATTCCGATTGATTCCATCTACACTCCGGTGGAGAGGGTAAACCTTACAGTAGAGAATACGCGTGTCGGGCAGATTACAGACTTTGACAAGCTGACGTTGGATGTATATACTGACGGGACACTGCTTCCTGATGAGGCTGTAAGTCTGGCGGCAAAGGTGCTCAGTGAGCATCTGCGCCTCTTTATTGATCTTTCAGAGGTGGCGCAGGCTGCGGAGGTTATGATTGAGAAGGAAGATGACGAGAAGGAGAAGGTGCTCGAGATGAGCATTGACGAATTGGAGTTGTCTGTACGTTCTTATAACTGCCTGAAGAGGGCCGGCATCAATACTGTGGAAGAACTGACGAACCGGACGCCGGAGGATATGATGAAGGTACGGAATCTCGGACGCAAGTCCCTGGAGGAAGTACTTGCTAAATTAGATGAGTTAGGCTTAAGCTTAAGTAAAGGCGAGGAATAAAGCCCGGCAAAGCATTTGGCTAGTAAGCCCGAAGAAGCATAACCAGATGTTAATAATTGGAGGATTAGAAAATGGCAAAGTATAGGAAACTCGGCAGAACATCAAGCCAGAGAAAAGCTTTATTGAGGAACCAGGTAACAGCTCTGATCAACAACGGAAAGATCAGGACGACAGAGGCCAGGGCAAAAGAGATCCGCAAGATTGCAGAGGGTCTTATCGCGATGGCAGTAAAAGAGAAGGATAACTTCGAGGAAGTTACTGTAATGGCGAAGGTTGCCCGGAAAGATAAAGACGGAAAGCGCGTGAAAGAAGTTGTAGACGGTAAGAAGGTTACTGTATACGATGAAGTTGAGAAGAAGATTAAGAAAGATCTTCCAAGCAGGCTTCATGCACGCCGTCAGATGCTGAAGGTTCTTTATCCTGTGAAGGATGTGCCGAAAGCACAGGCAGGGAGAAAGAAAAATACAAAGAATGTTGACCTTGCTGCAAAGCTTTTTGATGAGATCGCACCAAAATATGAGAACCGAAACGGTGGCTACACAAGGATCGTAAAGATCGGCCAGCGTAAAGGTGATGCGGCAATGGAAGTATTTATTGAGCTTGTATAATTAACAGCTTTGTTCAGTTAATTACAATGAAACGCACTCTGATCATTCAGGGTGCGTTTTCTTTGTAGATGGAAGGACAGTGATTGAGATTATCAATAAATAAGCACACTGATGAAGATTAACAATAATCAAGAACGGCAATGTATGTGGACATTATAATAGATCAATGCTAAAATATTATCGGCATATATGCAATGCTGAATTATAAAAATCATACATTAAGGAGAAATGAGAGAATGGAAAAGAAAGCGAGTGGGAAGGCGTTGCTGCCTTTCGGTGTGTTTGTAGGTGTGTATTTGATTACGGGAATCGTACTGAATGCACAGGGCGTGGAGATGGCATTTTATCAGCTGCCGGCGCCTGTTGCAGCAGTAGTGGGAGTCCTTTCGGCGTTCCTTTTATTTAAAGGAAAGGTTGATGATAAATTGGCTGTATTTTTGAAGGGATGTGGTCATGGAGATGTTATGACCATGTGTTTTATTTTTTTGTTTGCAGGGGCATTTACTACCGTATCCAGTGAGATGGGCGGGGTTGACGCTGTTGTAAACCTGGGTATGTCGGTTATGCCTCCGCAGTTTGTTGCAGCCGGTGTATTTGTAATTTCTGCATTTATTGCAATTTCAACAGGAACCTCTGTCGGAACAGTTGTTGCGGTTACACCGATCGCACTTGGTCTTGCAAAGGCAGGCGGAGTAAACGAGTATCTGGTTGTTGCGGCAACGATCTGCGGCTCTATGTTCGGAGATAACTTGTCTATGATCTCCGATACAACGATAGCGGCAACAAGAACTCAGGGTGTCGAGATGAAGGATAAGTTTAAAACAAACTTTTCAATTGCACTTCCGGCGGCATTGGTTACCGTAGTATTATTGTTGATTCTCGGAAGGCCGGAGGTTGTTCCGGAAGCCGCAGATTATTCCTTTAATATTATAAAAGTGCTGCCGTATCTGTTTGTGCTGGTAACAGCATTAATGGGATTAAATGTATTTATTGTATTGACCGGAGGGATTTTATTTTCGGGAATTATCGGGGTGGCGATGGGATCTTTCTCGGTTCTTGGATTTGCGAATAATATTTATACAGGATTTACAGGTATGTTTGAGATCTTCCTTCTGTCTATGATGATGGGCGGCCTTGCCACACTTGTTCAGGAAGAGGGAGGAATCGAGTGGATTCTTCAGAAGGTCAAGAAGATTATCAAAGGAAAGAAGAGTGCAGAGGCGGGGATTGCAGCAATGGTATCTCTGGCTGATGTGGCGACAGCCAATAATACAGTATCTATTCTTGTCACAGGGAATGTGGCGAAAGAACTTAGTGAGGAGTATGGTGTAGAACCAAAAAGGACAGCTTCTCTCTTAGATATCTTTGCCTGCGTTTTCCAGGGCCTTCTTCCGTACAGTGCACAGATATTGTTTGCCTGTGCGTTGATCGAGAATTTAGGCAGTCCGTTCCAGGTGATTTCCCTCTGCTGGTATCAGTATATTGTGGCAGTTT
The DNA here is from genome assembly GCA_947645355.1 of uncultured Dorea sp. Taxonomy (GTDB): domain Bacteria; phylum Bacillota; class Clostridia; order Lachnospirales; family Lachnospiraceae; genus Dorea_D. The sequence goes on from CANSCI010000005.1 coordinate 48,066, forward strand.
TTGCCCTGATATCTATTTTTATGGGAGGCAAGTTTAAGAAGAATAAAGGATAGGCGGGATGATAGAGAAATATCTGAATGGTTTAGAGATAAAAAAGGATGAGCTGACAGCAATTGAAAGAAATAAACTGTTGAATGAGGGCAAAGAGGTTGACCGTATTATGTGTTGTCTGGATACAGGCGAGACATTGGCGCCGATGATTCATACAACTTTGAAGGAGTATTACCATTCTTCAGAGAAAATGTGTGAACTGGAGGAATACATATACGAGACCTTCCATTCGGACGGAGCGGGGGTATCCTGTACACTTCGCGGGATGGCAGAAGCCATGGGGGCAGCGGTCAAATATTATGATTACAATATTGCACAGCTTGACCGGCCTGCAATCTCCCTGGATGATGCAGAGAATGCCAGGTTAGTTGATATTGAGAAGGATGGAAGACTGCCGATTATCTTAGAGGGTGTCCGGCTGGTGAAAAAGAAGCTTGGCGGCAAGGTCCCTGTCAGTGCGACGGTGACCGGACCGTTTACCATAGCAGCCATGACGGTGGGGACGGAGGCGCTGCTCATCGGTACGGTGAAAAAACCAAATAAGGTAAGGCAGTTGATGGAGATTATTGTAGAAAATAATAATCGCTATATCAAGCGGCTTCTGGAACTGGGAGTCGGGATCGGATTTGCGGATCCGGTCAGTTCCACCTCTCTGATCAGTGCAAGGCAGTACAAGGAGTTCTCGCTCCCATACTTCCAGAAGAATGTGGACTATATTAAGAGCCATGGCGGCGGCTGCGGACTGCATATATGCGGAACGAGCCGCAAACTTTGGGACAGCTTTAAGGAGACCGGGATCGGGGCATTTGCACTTGATAATGTAGAGGATCTGCAGGAAGCAAAGGAGGTGCTCGGGGAATATATGAGCATCCAGGGCAATGTCCCCCCGGTGGACGTGCTGCGGATGGGAACCCCGTATGATGTCCTGCGGTCGGCAAAAGAGTGTATCCGAAAGGGTTATGATTCGCCGAAAGGGTTTGTACTTACTTCCGGCTGCCAGATGCCGGTGCAGACGCCGAAGGAGAATATGCAGGCACTGATGGATGCTGCAAGAATCTTCGGGAGATATCCGATTGATAAAGAACTGTTATATTCAGCGGATTGATATATCATGTTAAAAATCTGACTACGCTGTTAAATAATCTACTTTTGTCGAAATTGATTGCAAATTGCCGTTTTGATGCTATAATGTACATATTAAATTGAGATACATAATAAATATTTGTATTATCAAGGGGATTGAAAGCTGTGTTTATTCCGGCAGAGATGAGTGATGCGGCTTTTGATCCCGGCATCATTATATTAAAAAGAAGGGACGGAAAAGAGAATGAGCAGATTAGAGCTTACTTCGCCTAAGAAGTCAGACCTTGTTATGGAAGAGGTGTACAAGAACTTAGAGCGAAGGATCGAGTCAAGTCCGCCGGGATTGTGCCCGGTTGATATGGCGCGTGCATTTTTAGAGTTGTGCCACGCACAGACATGTGGAAAATGTGTGCCATGCCGGATCGGACTTGGACAGTTGAATAGTTTTATCAAGGATGTACTTGACGGCAGGGCTACGATGAAAACACTTGAGATTATGGAGCAGACGGCGCTCTCTATTATGGAGTCTGCAGACTGTGCGATCGGTTATGAGGCGGCAAGGATGGTTTACCGGGGGTTGATCGGATATCATGATGATTATGTGGAGCACATCCAGAATGGACGTTGTACCTGTTCGTACAGCCAGCCGGTACCGTGTGTAACTTTATGCCCGGCACATGTGGATATTCCAGGTTATGTTGCACTGGTTGGAGAAGGGAGATACGCAGATGCCATCAGGCTGATCCGCAAGGACAATCCATTTCCGACTACTTGTGGATTTATCTGCGAGCATCCCTGTGAGGCAAGATGCCGCAGGAATATGATGGACGATGCTATCAATATCCGGGGGCTTAAGAGAGTGGCTGCAGATTTTGCCGGAGAGGTAGATCCGCCGGCATGCGCTCCAAGTACCGGAAAGAAGATTGCAGTGCTCGGCGGCGGCCCTGGAGGGCTTAGTGCGGCATATTATCTGCAATTGATGGGGCATCAGACAACGGTATATGAAATGCTTCCTAAATTAGGCGGAATGCTCCGGTATGGTATTCCCAATTACCGTCTTCCGAAGGATCGTCTGGAAGATGATGTTAATGCGATTCTAAAAACCGGTGTGGAAGTGAAGCATGGCCTTAAGATTGGGGCGGATATTACGATACAGCAGCTGCAGAAGGAATACGATGCAGTGTTGATTACGATTGGTGCGAGTACGGATAAAAAACTGGGTCTTGATGGAGAGGACGCAGAGGGCATCTTCTCTGCAGTTCAGTTCCTGAGAAATGTAGGCAAAAATATTATTATGGATCTGACCGGCAAAGAAGTTGCAGTAATCGGCGGCGGCAATGTGACTATGGATGCCGTCCGCACGGCAAAACGTCTCGGCGCTAAAAAGGTAAGTGTGGTATACCGCAGAAGAATCGCAGATATGACGGCCCTTCCGTCAGAGATTGAAGGCGCTGTCGCAGAAGGCATTGAAGTACAGACATTGAAAGCTCCTGCGGCACTGGATGTGGATGAGAATAACCATGTAAAGGGTATCTATGTGACGCCTCAGATGATCAGTTCGATCAAAGACGGACGTGCGAGCATTAAGCCTACAGGCGAGGATGATGTATATATCCCTTGTGATGTTCTTGTAGTTGCCATTGGTCAGAATATTGAGACCAGACATTTTGAGGAGGCAGGAATCCCGGTTTCACGCGGCAAAATTGTGACAAAGAGCAACGGATCTATCGAAAACCTTCCGGGCGTATTTGCCGGCGGAGACTGTGCAAGCGGGCCCGCATCTGTAATTAAAGCAATTGCTGCGGCAAAGGTTGCTGCTGCGAATATTGACGAGTATCTGGGATATCATCATGAGATTTCCTGTGATGTGGAGATCCCGGAGGCACGTCTGGACGACCGGACACCATGCGGAAGAGTGAACCTGACGGAGCGTGAGGCATGTGAGCGTATCCATGACTGGGACGGCTGTGAAAACTGTATGACCGAGAAAGAGGCGAAGCAGGAAGCAAGCCGCTGCCTGCGCTGTGATCACTTTGGATATGGAATCTTTAAAGGAGGCAGAGAGAAATTATGGTAAATCTTACAATCGATGGAAAACAGATATCCGTAAAAGAAAACACCACGATCATGGAAGCTGCCGCTCAGAATGGGATTCCGATTCCTCATCTGTGCTATTTGAAAGATATCAATGAGATTGCGGCCTGCCGTGTGTGCGTTGTTGAGCTGGAAGGAAAAGACAGGCTGATTACTTCCTGCAACAATGTGGCAAAGGAGGGTATGGTAATCTATACCAACAGCCCCAAGGTAAGGCGTCACAGAAGGACGAATGTAGAACTGATCCTTGCCCAGCATAATTGCGAGTGCGTGACCTGTACCAGAAGCGGCAACTGTATGCTTCAAACAGTTGCCAATGATTTGAATATTATAGAGATTCCTTATAAAACGGAAATTGAGAGGCAGCCGTGGAATAAAGAGTTCCCGTTGATCCGTGATTCATCCAAATGTATCAAATGCATGCGATGCATTCAGATCTGTGATAAGGTACAGAGCCTGAATATCTGGGATGTAGAGGGGACTGGTTCGAGAACTACGGTTAATGTGTCCGGACATAAGAAGATTGAGGAGTCCGACTGTTCCCTCTGTGGACAGTGCATCACTCACTGTCCGGTAGGAGCGCTCAGAGAACGCAACGATACAGAGAAAGTGTGGGAGGCGCTTGCTGACCCTGATAAGATCGTTGTGACTCAGGTGGCTCCGGCTGTGCGCGCCGCATGGGGCGAAGAACTTGGATTTAAGCCTGGGGAGGCTACAGTAGGAAAGATACTGGATGCCCTGAAAAAGATGGGAGCGGATTATGTGTTTGACACCTGTTTCTCGGCCGATCTTACGATCATGGAGGAGGGCACGGAATTTGTCAAGCGGTTTACATCCGGTGAATTAAAGGACCGCCCGATGTTTACATCCTGCTGTCCGGGGTGGCTTAGATTTGTGAAGTCACAGTTCCCGCATCTTGTAAAATACCTTTCCTCCGCGAAATCACCTCAGCAGATGTTCGGGGCAGTTATGAAAACGTATTTTGCGCAGAAGCTGAATGTAAAACCGGAGCAGATCTTTACGGTATCTGTTATGCCGTGTGTTGCCAAGAAAGGCGAGCAGGAGATGGATCTGTTCTATGAGGAATATGCAGGTAAGGACATTGATGTAGTTCTTACTACAAGAGAGCTTGTAAAGATGATTCGTTCCGCGCATATCAGTCCGGATACCTTAGTCGAGCGGGAGAGCGACCGCCCGATGCAGGAAGGGACAGGTGCCGGAGTGATCTTCGGTGCAACAGGCGGTGTTATGGAGGCCGCCCTTCGGAGTGCTTATTTCCTGATCAAGGGAGAGAACCCGCCGGTGGATGCTTTTAAAGCGGTGCGGGCAGAAGGCTTTAATGAAAATCATGGTGTGCAGGAGGCAGCCTTCCAGGTGGATGATATATCCGTCAGGACGGCGGTTGTCAGCGGACTTGGCAATACAAGGGCGCTTCTTAACAAGATCGAGCGCGGGGAAGTGCAGTATGACTTTGTAGAAGTCATGGCGTGCCCGGGCGGATGTGTCGGCGGCGGCGGTCAGCCGATCCATGATGGAGAGGAGCTTGCTTTCGAGAGAGGGAAGAATCTGTATTACCTGGATGAAAACTCGGCGTTCCGCTATTCACATGAGAATCCGGATATAGACCTTCTCTATAAGGAATATTTCGGTGAGCCGAACGGACATAAGGCCCATATGCTGCTGCATACAGACCACTTAGACAGTGTGGACAAATACGGAATCGGATATAAAGAATACTAAGGAAATATAGGATGACTGCGTAATACGCGTGCTCCGTCAGACACAATGCCGGAGCACGCGTGTTCGCGTTTTTGGACATTATATATAGTTTTCCGCTCCGGGAATGCCGGAGTAGAACAACTTTTGGAGAATGAAATGATATCTAGGTTCCTTACAGCAGTTTCTTCCTGCGGTGGAAGTAGTAGGGAACCAGGAGGAGGGCTGTCGCTCCCCAGGCCAGAGGATAACTGTACATAAGTGTGGAGAGCTGTCCGGTCATGGGGGTTACGAGAAGGATCCAGGTAAGCCTTACGAGCAGCACGCCGCCCAGCGTGATGGCGGAGGGGATCAGTACGTCACCGATGCCGCGGAGTGCGCCGGAAAAGATCTCTACAAAGATAAAAATAATATAGCTGGGCGTAATCAGCCGAAGCATATAGACGCCGATGTCTATAACGTTCTGGTCGGCGGTAAATACTACATAGAGCGGTCGGCAGAACACCATCAGGAATATGATCAGGCTTGTGCATACACCCAGGGACATGCCAAGGGATACGCGCACGCTCTTTTTTACACGGTCATATTTTCTTGCCCCGTAGTTCTGTCCCGCGAAGGTGGTTATAGCAATACCGAAGGAACCGCATACAGTCCAGAAGATCGCGTCCATCTTGCCGAACGCGGCCCAGGCGGCGGCAGTATCCGTACCAAAATCATTGATAACGGCCTGGATAATAATATTGGATATGCTGTATCCAAAGGATTGCAGTCCGCCGGGAAGTCCGATGCGAAGCTCCGGCCTGAGCATGTCGGCATGGAAACGGATGGATCTAAGATCAAGCTTTAAGATGCCGTAACATTTCATCAGAGCCCGTGTGACAAGGAGGGCGCTGACAGCCTGTGACAGGACAGTGGCAATGGCCGCGCCTTCAATTCCCATGCCGAGGACGACAACAAAAAAGATATCAAGTATAATATTGAGGGCACAGCAGATGATCAGAAAGAGCAGCGGGCGCCTGGAGTCTCCGATGGCGCGCATAATGGAGGATCCCATGTTGTAGGTCAGTGTAAATATAATGCCGGCAAAGTAGATCCGAAGGTACAGGATAGAGTCAGGGACCACATCTGCCGGTGTCTTTAGAAGGCGCAGAAGAGCGGGTGCTGCAATCCATCCGGTAATAGAAATCACTATGCTTACAGTGATGGAGAATGCATATGCAGTGTGAAGCCCCCGGCTGAGCTGTTTGCTGTTTTTCGCGCCGAAATACTGGGAGATGATGACAGTGGCTCCGGCAGACAGACCGGTAAAAAAGCCAATAACAAAGTTAGAGAGGACGGCGGCAGACCCTCCGACGCTGGCAAGGGCCTGTTTCCCTACCCATCTTCCTACAATAATAGCGTCCACAGTGTTATATAGTTGTTGAAATAAAGTCCCTACCGCAATAGGGAAGAAAAAAATAAGCAGCTGCTTCCAGATGATACCTTCTGTAATTTGATTTACCTGTGTTTTGGCAGTCATTATTTAAAGCTCCTCATTTCTGTATTTTTTAGATTTTCACTTTTTATTCCGGATTTTGTCAAATGTTTTATCTAATTATTGTACATTAAATTGCTTTATAAAGCAAACTTTGTTAGAATGGAATTCAGGGAAAAGACGTAATAGGCTGCTGAAAACGAGGTGAATAATCAACATATTGAAGCTGGACTTCAATATGTTGTAAGAGGAAGGATCATACAGAATGTATAAATATGAGGAAGAGCATTACAAGTTTGACAATATAAAAGATAAGATCTATCCGTGGGTGAGGCAGAGGCTTTATGACCACAGCGCGCTGAACGGGAAGAATCTGTCAGAAAAGGAGATACCGGTTATTGGGTTTGCAGGAGATCTGTACATTATTTTTGCGATTAAGAGAGGCGAGGAGATCTATGAGGTCCTTAAGGATCAAATGCTGCCGCCGGATTATGATGTCCTGGAATTGTATCACACAGCCTGTGAAAATCTGGTGCGGGATGTTGAGTTCGTGATCGGGAACACCTGGTACGGTGGTTTCGGGATTCTTGCGGATGGGATCCATGAGGCCAGCTCTCTTTGCTTTAAGCATATCTGGCAGGTATGTGTAGATAAACTGAAAGATGACCTGGTACTGGCAGTACCGTCTAAGGATACCGTATTGTTTGTCCCTGCTTCTAATGAAACGGCAGTTGAAAAATTAAAGGAGCATGTGGAGGGGGCATATGATGCAGAAAAAGACCCAATCAGTAAAAATCTGTACCTGTTTTCACAGACAAGAAAGGAACTGACAGAATATGAAGCATGATGTGAGGCTGCTGGGGTTTGATCTGGACGGAACACTTTTGACTGCCCGGAAGGAATTCAGTGAGTATACCAGGAAGATTCTGTTAATTGCAGCAAAGAAGAACATAGAACTCCTTCCGGTGACCGGGCGTCCGTTGTGCGGACTGCCGGAGGAGTTGATCGGCTTTCCCGGGATTCGTTATGCTATTACAGCCAACGGAGCAAGGATCCTGGATCTTCAGCAGAGGAAAACACTGAGGGAGCGGCTGGTTCCGGTTCCGGTCGCAGAAAAGATATTGCATATCTTTGAGAGGTATGATACGTTAAGAGAGATTTATTATGACGGTACGGGGTATGCCCAGCGGGATGCACTGGAACAGATCGGACATTTTTTTCCGGCATCTCCTATGGCCGGATACGTAACGTCCACACGTCTTCCGGTAGAGGATCTCTGGGAGAAATTCATAGAGGAGAACCGTCCGGTAGATAAGCTTCAGGGTGTCTTTACGGATGTCCGGGAGAGGGCAGAGGCTCTGGAGGAGTTAAAGTATGTAGACGGTATAGAGGCAACCGGTTCACTGAGCAATAATATAGAAGTTAATATCAGCGGTGTGAATAAGGGTGAGGCACTGCTGTGGCTGGGGAACATGCTTGGCATCCCGGCAAAAAAGATGATGGCCTTTGGTGACGGGGGCAATGATATGGAGCTGATGAAGTTTCCGGGGATCAGTGTTGCCATGGTGAACGGCAGAGAGGACGTAAAGGCAGCAGCCGACTATATTACGCAAGAGAGCAATGATGAAGACGGGATGGCCAGGTTTATCGAGCGGCATGTACTGATATAGGCGTGGCAGGAATATCCTCCGGGTGACCGTATTATAATTGAGAAGAAGAGGTATGGCCGGGGCGTCCATATTGTAATTGGCAGAAAAGGAGAAGAAGACGAAAATATGTTGGATGTATTGAAGGTAATAATTCTTGGAATTGTAGAAGGGATTACAGAATGGCTTCCGGTGAGCAGTACCGGGCATTTGATCCTGGTGGGGGACTTGCTGGCCCCGGGACTCAGCGACGAATTCATGGAGATGTTTAATGTTGTGATACAGCTGGGGGCTATTATGGCGGTGGTTGTGCTTTATTTTCACAAACTTAACCCGTTTTCGCCGAGAAAGACACATAAACAGAAGCTTCTGACGTGGCAGATGTGGATCAAGGTGGCAATTGCTTCCGTCCCGGCCGGGATTATCGGAGTTCTGTTCAATGATGTTCTGGATAAGATATTTTATAAGCCGTTCCCGGTAGCTATTATGCTGATCCTGTATGGTGTATTCTTTATCCTGGTGGAAAACCGCAATGCCGGGCGCAGGCCTTCAGTGAATAAAATAGCAGATTTATCTATTTCTATGCTTTTATGGATCGGTTTTTTCCAGATGCTGGCGCTGATACCGGGAACATCCAGATCCGGCGCGACGATTGTGGGCGCGCTGATCATCGGGGTATCCAGGGAGGTGGCAGCAGAGTTTACATTTTTCCTTGCAATACCAGTGATGTTCGGGGCAAGCTTCCTGAAGCTTTTGAAGTTTGGTTTTCATTTTTCGGGGGCGGAATTTGGGTTTCTGATGTTAGGGTGCGTGGTGTCATTTGTGGTATCGGTCTTTGCCATCAAGTTCCTTATGAGGTACATCAAGAAGAACGATTTTAAAGTGTTTGGCTATTACCGGATCGTACTTGGAGGTCTGATTGTAATCGTATCTGTGATACAGATGATTCTTGCATAAAAATGTATTCGTGAATGTTGCATATATAAAGTGGCTTTTTTCTGCAAAACATGTGGAAAGAGCCACTTGCTTTTTCAAAAAATTATGATAAAATATGTACTAGACTTGTATTTTTATACATTATAAATGAAAAAGTAAGCAAAATTGGAGGATAAGTATGATGAAATTAAAAAAATTGGTGAGCGTATTATTAGTAGCTGCATGTGTGCTGGCTGTGACAGCGTGCGGGGGCAAAAAAGAAGGCGGCGAAGGCGAGGCAAAGAAGGACGGCGGCAAGCTTGTTATGGCAACAAATGCAGAATTCCCGCCATATGAATTCCGTGAGGGAGATGATATCGTAGGGATTGACGCCGACATGGCGGCGGCCGTTGCAGAGGAGCTTGGTATGGAGCTTGAGATCGAGGATATGGCGTTTGACTCCATTATCCCTGCCGTTCAGAGCGGAAAAGCAGATATGGGGGTTGCAGGCATGACTGTCGACCCGGACCGGCTTGAGAATGTGAACTTTTCTGATACATATGCACAGGCAAGCCAGGTGATTATTGTGAAGGAAGACAGCGAGATTGCAGGGCCGGACGGTCTGGAAGGAAAGACGATCGGTGTACAGCTCGGAACTACAGGAGATATCTATGCAAGT
>CANSCI010000006.1 GCA_947645355.1 uncultured Dorea sp.
TTTCCAGAGGTCACTACCTTTATTTCCTGCTCAAAATGTTCCCGGAAAAAAGGAAAGAGCCGATCCGGGTTTTCAAAATCGCACATTGCGAGCTTCAGGATGGGGGCTGTTACTTCGTGCAGGTCTTCCACCACATCCATATCGTATTTGACCACATTTTTTATGTGGGAGATGAAGTGTTCGTCTTTAGAGTCGGTGTAGCAGCGTCCTTCGCAGGACAAAAGGCAGCTGCAGCCGTTGTATTTTTTTGAATAGTCGACAATGCGAAGTCCAAGTTCCCGGTCAATGAAGCCCCGGGAGATTACCTCATGGTTGTGGATGCACAGGGAACCATTCTCGGCAATGTAAGAGATCTCATCCTGAACAGGCCCGAACATCCGGTACATATTGTTGTATTGGCGTCCGCTGGCGGCTATAAAGTGGATTTCGTGTTTCTTAAGCTCCCGGATCAGGTCAAAAACTTCCTCACTCAGATTCTGTGCACCTCCGTGGAGCAGAGTTCCGTCGAGGTCACTTGCGATATATTTTATCATGGAAATACTCTCCTTTTTTATTCATGTATTGCGAACTAAACATGTAACCATTATAATATAAAAAGAATATGAATGGAAGAAGAGGTTAAAAGAATGAAAATAGGAATCGGAAATGACCATGCGGCAGTGGAGATGAAACAGGATGTGGCGGCATACCTGGAGGAAAAAGGGTATGAGGTAGTTAATTATGGGACAGACACTCATGACAGCTGCAATTATCCGGATTACGGCGAGAAGGTAGGAAGGGCTGTAGCAGGAGGAGAGGTGGATCTGGGAATCCTGATCTGCGGGACCGGAGTGGGAATCTCTCTTGCGGCCAACAAGGTAAAGGGCGTGCGTGCAGTTGTATGCTCAGAGCCATATTCTGCAAAACTGTCCAGGCAGCATAATAATACGAATGTGCTGGCATTCGGCGCAAGGGTGATCGGGATCGAGATGGCCAAGATGATTATCGACGAGTGGCTCGATGCAGAGTTTATGGGCGGGAGGCACCAGACACGAGTTGATATGATTATGGCAATCGAAGAGAAATAAATGCTTTTCATGGCGTTTTCCCTCCTATTGCATATAGTAATAAAAAACGCTATATGAGGAGGAAGAATACATGCCATATTCAATCATGTTAGATGCCGGCCACGGAGGCAGTGACCCGGGGGCGACCTATTACGGGCGGCAGGAAAAGGATGATACACTCCGCCTGACTCTTGCGATAGGGGAGATACTGCAGAATAACGGAATTGACGTGGAGTATACGCGGACAACGGATGTATATGAGACTCCGTATCAGAAGGCTATGGAAGCAAATAATGCGGGGGTGGATTTTTTTGTTTCCATCCACCGGAATTCTTACCCGACCGATAATGAGGTATCAGGGGTGGAGAGCCTGGTCTACGACCTTTCCGGGATCAAATACGAGATGGCTCAGAATATTAATGCACAGCTGGAGACCGTCGGATTCGTGAACCTGGGAGTAAAGGCAAGACCTAACCTGGTCGTTTTAAGAAGAACGAATATGCCGGCAGTGCTGGTGGAGGCAGGATTTATCAATTCTGACGTGGATAATGCATTATTTGATAATAATTTTGAGGACATAGCCCGGGCGATCGCAGACGGGATTCTTGATACTCTGAATGAAGGGGAACAGAATGCATATTACAGAGTGCAGGTAGGTCTGTTCAGAAACTGGAATTATGCACAGAGGCTGCTTGATGAGCTGGCTGCCCAGGGGTTCCCGGCATTTCTGGATGATTCCGGGCCATACATCAGCGTACAGGTAGGAGGATATGACCAGTTAAGTGATGCGGCAGAGATGGAGCGAAGGCTCAGGCAGGCCGGGTATGATACGCTGATCATAAGCTGAGATCCGGGAAATATGCTCTTGTTAAGAAAGGCTGGCATAGGCAGAACATAAAAATGGTATGCAAAACGGATTCCGGTTGCATACCATTATTGTCGTAAAAATGTAAAGTGTATTATTCCTCAGAGGAACGTTCCCCGTTATCAGATTCTGGCTCCGGGAGATATGCGTGAACGCTTTCAATGCGGTTTTTGTCCAGTGATTCCACAATCAGACGAATCCCGTCTTCTGTGACAATAGAATCTCCGGTCTCCGGGAGGCGGTCCAGATGCTCAATAATAAATCCGCCCAGGGAATCATAATCTTCTGACGCAAGATTCAGATCCAGCCGGTCATTCAGGTCATCCAGGTTCATGGAGCCCTCGATAATATATTCGCGCTCGCCGACTTCCTTTACAAAGTCCTCTTCATTTTCATCGTACTCGTCATGGATTTCACCTACGATCTCCTCCAGAATATCCTCCAGAGTGATCAGTCCTGCGGTCTCTCCGTATTCATCCAGCACGATTGCAATATTGAAGGACGCCTGGCGCATCTCTACCAATAACTCGGAGATGCTTTTGTACTCATAAGTAAAATAAGCCTCGCGCAGAATATCACGAATGTGGAATTCCTTTGTATTGTCAAAAAGAAGGAGATCTTTCATATTGATTGTTCCGATCACGTTGTCGGTGGTCTCCTGAAATACCGGGAGCCGTGTAAATTTATCTTCCCGGAAAAGTTCGATCAGTTCCTCATAGGTAGATTCCGCGTCCGCAAAGGTCACGTGTACACGGGGAACCATGACGTCCTTGGCCCGGGCGTCGCCCAGGTCAAATACATTATATATCATTTCTTTTTCGTCGGATTCAATCACTCCGTCCTCGTGGCTTACATCCACGATGGTTCGCAGCTCATTTTCTGTCATGGCGCGTTTTCCTGCCTTAGGATCAACCCGCAGGAGGAATAATACTCCCATGGACATCCCATTTATAATAAAGATGGCAGGTGTCATGACCTTCATAAAGATACGGATGATCGGTGCGTAGATCAGTGCCATCTTTTCCGCGTGTATCGTGGCCATTGTTTTTGGAGTAATCTCTCCGAATAAAAGAATAGCCACCGTCAAAACCGCGCTGGCTATGGCAACCATTGAACCGCCGAAGCTGTAAGCGAGGGAGGTTGTAAGGGAAGCCGCAGACAGGTTTACGATGTTGTTGCCTATTAAGATGGCGCTTAACATTTTGCCGGAGTTATCCGTTATTTCTAATACTGTTTTTGCACGTTTGCTTCCTTCATCGGCAAGACTGCGGATCCGAATTTTGTTGACGGTAGTCAGCGCTGTTTCAGCAGATGAGAAAAAGGCAGAAAGCAATAATAAAATCAATAGAATTATAAGTTGCGTGGCGTCACCCGAGTCCAATGCTCAATCACTCCTTTTACAAGATTCATTATAGTTTATACGCCACTAATATAACGCATTTTCATTGATTTTGCAAGAGTACGTTGAATTTGGGGTATATTTATTGTATGATATAATTGTTATCGAAAATCCTGTGGACAGTAATAGCATTATTGTTTATACAGGTTTTTGCATTTTGAACGCAAGTATTAGTGAAGAGGGGAGTTCAGGTAATCATATGAACCAGAGGTTTTTTGAAGAGTTAACAAAGATTCTGCCCAGGGAGCGGGTGAAGGTTGATGAGCCTATGGAAAACCATACTACGTTCCGCGTGGGCGGTCCTGCTGATTTTTTTGTCACATTGGCGAAGAAGGAGGAGGCAGCGGCAGTCCTTAGATGCTGTGCCAGGCAGGGGATGCCTTATTATATTATAGGAAACGGGAGTAATCTCCTGGTGTCGGATCAGGGATACCGGGGTGTCATTATCCAGATTTTTAAGTGCATGAATCAGGTGGAATGTGAAGGGAATCTGATCACGGCACAGGCGGGAGCGCTCCTGTCGGCGGTGGCAGCCAGGGCGCTTAAGGAAGGGCTTGCCGGATTTGAATTTGCTGCAGGGATTCCGGGGACTCTCGGAGGTGCCTGCGTGATGAACGCAGGCGCCTATGGCGGAGAGATGCGGGATGTACTAAAGAGCGTGACGGTGCTGACAGAACAGGGGGAGACAGTCACGCTGCAAAGGCACGAGCTTGAACTCGGATACAGAACAAGCATCATAGCAAAGAAAAATTACATTGTATTGGAGGCTGTTCTTGAGCTTGAGAAGGGGGACCCGGAGAGTATCAGATCCCGCATGGAAGAATTGGGGCAGAAGAGGAGCGCCAAACAGCCGCTGGAATATCCAAGCGCCGGGAGTACATTTAAAAGACCGGAAGGATATTTTGCCGGAAAGTTGATTGAAGATACAGGGCTTCGCGGATTTCAGGTGGGGGGAGCCCAGGTTTCACAAAAGCACTGTGGATTTGTGATTAATAAGGATAAAGCTACGGCGGCTGAGATTGCAGAGCTGATGCGGCAGGTATCGGAGAAGGTAGAGGAGAAGTTCGGCGTCAGGCTTGAACCCGAGGTAAAGAGGCTGGGGGAATTCTAAGATGAGATTTGTGATTGTTACAGGCATGTCGGGGGCAGGGAAGACGACAGCCCTTAAAATGCTGGAGGATATGGGATATTTTTGTGTCGATAACCTTCCGGTGCCGTTGATTCCTATATTGGCTGATTCTCTGCGGACACCGGGCACGGAGATGGGCAAGACTGCCCTTGGCGTAGATATCCGCAGCGGAGAGACATTTAAAGAGCTTGAGAGAGTGTTGAAGGAGTTAGACAGCAGTGATCTGAAATATGAGATTCTGTATCTGGAGTCCAGTGACCATGTACTGGTAAAGCGCTATAAAGAGACAAGAAGGTTCCATCCTTTGTCGGGAAATAATGAAAGGGTGGATAAGGGGATCGAAAAAGAGAGAGAAAAACTTGGCTTCCTTAAGAAAAAAGCGGACTACCTTCTGGATACCAGTCATATGCTTACAAGAGAATTGAAAAGAGAGCTGAATAAAATCTTTGTGGAGAACAAAGAATATAAGAACCTTTATATTACGGTATTGTCTTTTGGATTCAAATACGGGATCCCAAGTGACGCGGATCTGGTATTCGATGTTCGTTTTCTGCCGAATCCTTATTATATAGAAGAATTGCGGGCAAAGAGCGGCAACGATAAAGAGGTGAAGGACTACGTAATGGCAAATTACAAGGCCGGGGAGTTCTTATCCATGCTGACAGGTATGGTGCAGTTTTTGATTCCGGATTATATTGCAGAAGGAAAGACACAGCTTGTGATCGCTGTGGGATGTACCGGGGGCAAGCACAGGTCAGTGACGCTGGCCAATGCGCTGTATGAAATTCTGGACCGTTCGGAGCATTATGGTATACGGATTGAGCACAGGGACATTGAGAAGGACGCGGTCACAAAGGCAAGATAGGAGCAGGGAATGTCATTTTCAGGGAAGATAAAAGCGGAACTGACCGACAGCTATTCAAAAGCAAGACACTGCAATCTGGCTGAATTGTCGGCAATCGTGCATATGTCCGGCGAATTTTCAGAGGACAGGCAAGGGGTGTGTACCCTCAGGTTTGACACGGAAAATTTTCCAGTTGCAAGAAAATGCTTTACATTAATGGGAAAAACATTTAATATAGAATCGTATATCGTAATTCGGAGAAATTCGGCAAAAGACAGCTGGAGTTATTCTCTTTGCTTTAAAGGGCAGGAACTCCTTGCAGTGAAGAATACGATCGTGCAGGCTGTCTGTTGTAAAAGAGCCTATATCAGGGGCGCTTTTATTGCTGCCGGCTCTATGAGCGACCCGAGCAAATCCTATCATTTTGAGATCGTGTGCAATACGCGGGAACAGGCAGAGTATCTGAGAGATATGATCAACAGCTTTGATATGGAAGCCAAGATCGTGAAGCGTAAGAAGGCGCATGTCGTATATTTGAAGGAGGGAGCTCAGATCGTGGATATCCTCAATGTTATGGAGGCCCACGTATCCTTGATGGAACTTGAGAATGTAAGGATCTTAAAGGAGATGCGCAATGCAGTCAACCGAAAAGTGAATTGCGAGACGGCCAATATTAACAAAACCGTTTCGGCTGCCGTGAGGCAGCTGGAGGATATTGTATACATCAGAGATACAACCGGTTTTGATCAATTGCCGGAAGGCTTAAAAGACGTTGCCCTTACACGTCTTGCCTATCCGGATGCAGCACTCAAGGAGTTGGGGAGTCTGCTTGAGAATCCAATCGGAAAATCGGGCGTGAACCACAGGCTGCGGAAATTAAGTGAGATAGCAGAAAAGCTAAGGGATCAGTAAGGAGGATAAGTGTTATGGTAAAGAGACCCGTTACTATTCGGAACAATATGGATATGGAAAATCGTCCGATTGCCCATCTTGTACAGGAAGCAAGCCAGTATAAAAGCTCAGTATATATTGAGCTGGATGACAAGAAGATCAATGCCAAAAGCATTATGGGCATGATGAGTCTGGATCTGTCGGAGGGCACCAGCCTGACGGTTGTTGCAGAGGGCGAGGATGAGAACAACGCTGCAAATGGTGTAGAGGCATTTTTAGTATCCTGTGAATAGTATGTATATACATAGATATAGGAGAGGAGTGGGCATAAGGTATGTCCACTTTGTTGCATTGTAGGAGGCAGGAAGATGAAGCGATTATTATTTATTTACAACCCGCGGGCAGGGAAAGAACTGCTTAGGCCGGCGATATCCGATATTGTGGATATATTTGTAAAGGCAGGGTATGAGGTAGTGATCTACCCGACCCAGGCTTACAGGGACGCCTATAAGAAAGTGTTGAAATACGACTCAGAGGAATACGACCTGATCGTGTGCAGCGGAGGGGACGGAACCCTTGATGAGGTGGTTACGGGAATGATGAAGCGCAAGCTGCGGGAGCCCATCGGCTACATCCCTACCGGGACGACCAATGATTTTGCCAACAGCCTTAAGATTCCCAGAAATATTATGGAGGCGGCGGACAATGCTGTGAATGGTTCTGTATTTTCCTGTGATGTGGGGAAGTTCAATGACGATATATTTGTCTACATCGCTGCTTTCGGTCTTTTTACCGATGTCTCCTACCAGACCAAGCAGGAGATGAAGAATATTTTGGGGCATGTGGCATATCTGCTGGAAGGGACAAAACGTATTTTTAATGTGCCGTCCTATCGGATCAAGGTTGCCCATGACGGTGAGGAGATAGAAGATGAATTTGTTTTCGGCATGGTCACAAATTCCAGATCCGTAGGCGGGTTCCGCAATATGATCGGAAAAAATGTTGTTTTTGACGACGGATTGTTTGAGGTTACCCTGGTTAAAACTCCGAAGAACCCCATAGCTCTTCAGGAGATTATCGCAGCGCTTTTGATTGAGCAGATAGACACGAAACATATGTATACCTTTAAAACCGGGAGGATCACGTTTGAATCTCTGGAAGAGATCCCATGGACGCTGGACGGGGAGTTTGGCGGCTCCCATGACGAAGTGGTGATTGAAAATCTGCAGAAGGAGCTGAAACTTATGGTTCCGGCGGATGCATTTTAGGGTTCTGCACAGAATATAAAAAAATTACAAAATATTATAAAAAAGTACTTGCTTATTTATAGTTTGTTTGCTATAATGGGCAAGTACGAAATGATATGGCTCCCTGGTCAAGCGGTCAAGACGCTAGCCTCTCACGCTGGAATCAGGGGTTCGATTCCCCTGGGAGTCATCTGAAAAAGCTCTGTTTACAGAGCTTTTTTACTTTATCATATCAGGAAACTTTTCTTTACTAATGCCGCAGGATTGGGGAGGGCTGCTGTTGAGGACAGTATTGGCGCTGTTATTTTTAATTTATCTGGCCGCGGCCGGTGTCCATGACGCCGGGAAAAAGGAGATCCCGGACCGGTACGTGCTGGGAATATGCCTGTTGGCGGCGGTATCGGCAATCACACTTGAGGATCCGGGATTGTCTTCCAGGCTTCTGGGCAGTTTGTGTGTCAGCGGGCCGCTTTTGCTGACAGCGCTGGCAATTCCCGGAGCCTTCGGGGGCGGAGACATAAAACTGACGGCGGCAGCAGGGTTGTTCCTGGGCGTGAAGTCCACACTGGTCTCGGCGGTAATTGCATTTTTGCTGGGCGGCCTGTACAGTGTGTGGATATTGGCGGGAAAAAAAGGAAACAAAAAGACTGCAGTTGCTTTTGGGCCGTTTTTATGTGCCGGCATGGCAGCGGGAGTCCTGTGGGGAAACCGGCTGGCAGACTGGTACCTGCATTAAAATACAGAGAATCAGGAGGAGATGAAGATGGTTTTATTTGTAGAATATCCAAAATGTACGACCTGTCAGCGGGCCAAAAAATGGCTTGATGAGAGAGGGACTGCGTACACCGGGAGGCATATAAAAGAGGAGCGGCCTGCGGCAGAGGAGTTAAGGGAATGGCACAAAAAAAGCGGACTGCCGCTCAAAAGATTTTTTAACACCAGCGGGATGCTGTATAAAAGCATGGGGCTGAAGGATCGGCTGCCGTCCATGAGCGAGGAAGAAATGTATGAACTTCTTGCGTCGGACGGGATGCTGGTAAAACGGCCGATTATTGTGGGTGAAGACTTTGTATTGACCGGATTTAAAGAAAAAGAGTGGGAGCAGGTGCTGTAGGCCATGGTTTTTTCTTGTTTTTTTCACGGTTATGTTCTATAATGAAAAAAGTGATATTATTTTATATGCCGGCCGGGCGTAACCATGTGCCAGGCCGACTGCAGGAATTGGAGGAATGAAACTATGATGGTATCAGCAAAAGAGATGCTGCAGAAAGCTGTGGCAGGGCACTATCCAGAAGGTCAGTTCAACATAAACAACCTGGAGTGGACAAAAGCACTCCTTACGGCGGCAGAGGAGTGCAAGTCCCCTGTCATTTTAGGTGTTTCCGAGGGAGCAGGAAAGTACATGACAGGCTTTAAGACAGTAGAAGATATGGTAGAGGCTATGGTAGAGGAGATGGGAATTACCGTTCCTGTAGCTACGCATCTTGACCACGGCAGCTATGACGGATGTATGAAATGTATTGAGGCAGGTTTTACTTCTATCATGTTTGACGGGTCCAAGTACCCGATCGAGGAGAACGTTGCCAAGACAAAAGAACTCATTGAGATCTGCCGTGAAAAGGGAATGTCTTTGGAGGCTGAGGTTGGTGCTATCGGCGGAGAAGAGGACGGCGTGATCGGCCAGGGCGAGTGTGCGGATCCTCAGGAGTGCAAGATGATTGCTGACCTTGGCGTAGATATGCTTGCAGCAGGCATTGGCAATATTCATGGAAAATATCCGGAGAACTGGGCAGGCTTAAGCTTTGAGACTCTGGATGCTATCCAGAAGCTGACCGGAGATATGCCGTTGGTACTCCACGGTGGTACAGGCATTCCGGATGATATGGTGAAAAAGGCAATTGACCTTGGCGTTGCGAAGATCAATGTGAATACAGAGTGCCAGCTTGTATTTGCAGAAGCTACACGTAAATATATCGAGGCAGGCAAGGATCTGGAAGGCAAGGGCTTTGACCCGCGTAAGTTATTAAAGCCGGGCTTTGAAGCTATCATTGAGAAAGTAAAAGAAAAAATGGAACTGTTTGGTTCAGTTGGAAAAGCATAAGGATAGATACTGACAAACGCAAAGAAAGATAAAGGCGTTCCAACCAGAAGTTGGACGCCTTTTTCTGGTCTTCCTGCCGGAAGGACAGATATGACGATGAGGATAAAAGAAAAGGAGCGTAGAAGACATGAGTGAAGCAATCAATGTGGCTGACATTTTTGGAAAAGATGTGTTTAACGATACGGTCATGCAGGAACGTCTGCCAAAAAAGGTGTACAAGGATCTGAAGAAGATTATTGAGGAGGGCAAGGAACTGGATCTTGCCACGGCGGATGTCATTGCGCATGAGATGAAGGAGTGGGCAATCGAGAAGGGCGCCACACATTATACCCATTGGTTCCAGCCTCTGACAGGGGCTACGGCCGAGAAGCATGATTCTTTTATCTCTACGCCTCTTCCAAGCGGTAAGGTTCTGATGACCTTTTCCGGCAAGGAATTGATCAAGGGAGAGTCTGACGCTTCTTCTTTTCCGTCAGGAGGACTGAGGGCTACTTTCGAGGCGAGAGGGTATACGGCCTGGGACTGTACCTCACCGGCATTTGTAAGACATGATGCCGCCGGCGGAACGCTCTGTATTCCAACAGCCTTCTGCTCTTACACCGGGGAGGCGCTGGATCAGAAGACGCCGCTCCTTCGGTCCATGGAAGCGCTGAATGAACAGGCATTGAGGGTTCTGCGCCTGTTTAAGAACGAGACTTCCCGGAAGGTGACCCCGTCTGTGGGTGCGGAGCAGGAATATTTCCTGATAGATGCAGAGAAATTTAAGCAGAGGAAGGATCTGGTGTATGCAGGGCGCACTTTGTTCGGCGCAATGCCTCCGAAGGGCCAGGAACTTGATGACCATTATTTCGGGACGATCCGCCAGAGGATTGCCGGATTTATGCGGGAGGTCAATGTGGAACTTTGGAAGGTGGGAGTGTCTGCAAAGACACAGCACAATGAAGTGGCGCCGGCACAGCATGAACTTGCCCCGATCTACGCGGCGGCCAATGTGGCGGTTGACCATAACCATCTTGTGATGCAGACACTTAAGAGGGTCGCGCATCAGCACGGGCTCAAATGCCTGCTCCATGAGAAACCATTTGCAGGCGTGAACGGTTCCGGAAAGCATGACAACTGGTCCCTGATTACAGATGACGGGAAAAATCTTCTGGAGCCAGGGAAGACTCCCCATGAGAACCTGCAGTTTCTGCTTGTGCTCACATGCATTTTGAAAGCGGTGGACGAGCATGCAGAACTGCTCCGTGAGTCTGCGGCAGATCCGGGCAATGACCACAGGTTGGGTGCGGACGAGGCTCCGCCGGCAATTATATCTGTGTTCCTGGGAGATCAGCTGGGGGACGTGATAAATCAGCTGGTGGACACCGGGGAGGCAACCCACAGCCTGAAGGGCGGGAAGCTTAAGACCGGGGTGCGGACTCTCCCGGATTTTGCCAAGGACGCTACAGACAGGAACCGTACATCTCCGCTTGCATTTACCGGCAACAAGTTTGAGTTCCGTATGGTGGGTTCGAGAGATTCTGTTGCCGGCCCCAATGTGGTTTTGAATACCATTGTCGCAGAGGCATTTGCAAAGGCCTGTGATGTGCTGGAGGCTGCGGCTGAAGAGGAGTTTGAACTGGCGCTGCATGACCTGATAAAAAAATACGCCGCCGAACATCAGCGGATTATCTTTAACGGCAACGGGTATTCGGAGGAATGGGTAGAAATGGCCAAGGAGCGGAAGCTTCCCAACATTAAGGCCATGGTCTATGCGATTCCGGCGCTTACAGATGAAAAAACGGTTAAGATGTTTGAGCATTTTAATGTATTTACCAGGGCCGAGCTTGAGTCCAGGGCCGAGATCAAGTATGAAAATTATGCGAAGGCTATTAATATTGAAGCGCGTACGATGATCGATATGGCCAGCAAACAGATTATTCCGGCAGTTATGAAATATACAAAGGAGCTTGCAGATACGGTGGTGTCCGTGCGGGAGGCCGGGGCAGACGTATCTGTGCAGTCCGGGCTGCTCGGGGAGGTCAGCACACTGCTTGCCGCGTCCAAGACGGCGCTGGAGCATCTGGCAGAGGTGACAGAAAAGGCATCGGCGATGAAAGAGGGACAGGCGAGGGCAATATATTACTATACCGATGTAATGACGGCCATGGAAGCCTTGAGAACTCCGGTAGATGCCCTTGAAATGATCGTGGACAAGGAAGTTTGGCCGATGCCTTCCTACGGAGATCTGATTTTTGAAGTATAGGACTTTTGGATATCAGGAGGATATGCATGTCGAAGAATGAATTTTTGGAGAAATTAAAAGAAGCCCTGGCAAATGACCTGGATCCGGCAGCCGTGCGCGAGCAGGTAGATTTTTACAGTCAATATATAGACGGAGAGATCGGATCCGGAAGGACGGAGGGTGATGTGACGGAGGAACTTGGAGACCCGTGGGCGATTGCACGAACCATTATAGATTCCTCCGGAACCCAGGATTATGCGCGGGATGCAGACTCTTACGCCTCCCGCAGCAGGGGCGAAGGTGAAAGGCGGGACAGCAGGGATCCTTATGGGCAGATCCGCGTGTCCAGATTTCATGCAGCGTGGAGAGTGCTTCTGGCAGTCCTTGGGATTGTCGGGATCATTATGCTTGCGGCGGCAGTCATAGGAGGGATTATCAGTATTCTTGCCCCGATTCTCGTGCCGCTGTTCTTTATACTGGCAGTGGTTCGGATGATAAAAGAAAGACGGAAATAAAAGTAAAAGACCGATGGGGGAGCCATCGGTCTTTTGAGGGGAGTATAAATAATTAATAAGGGGTTGTAGGAAGTATCCTTCCTACAAGAAATAGTATAATATAGCTATAATTAAAAAGCAAGTAAAAATTTAAAAAAATCTTAATATATTTCTGATGCGTTTTTTGTGAAAAAGTACATAAAAAGATGAAACAAGGACATAATAACCTCGTAACAAAAAAGATTTAGGAGGAATTAACATGGCTAAGAACTATAATTCATCTAATTCAAATGCATCTAATATGAATTCTACAAACAAGAATGCTTCCAACAAGAATGCTTCTAACCAGAATTCTACAAACAGAAACGCATCTGATAAGAACGCATCTAACAAAAATGCATCTAACACAAGCAACGACAACAGCTACTAAGTAAGCAGGCAGTGCAGGGAAGGCATGTGATTATCACATGTCTTTTCTGCCTTTTCTGCCTGCTCTGTCAGCAAAATACATTGACAAACACAAAGGACTGCAAGTAAGATAAAAGGGTGAGACCAAGAAAGCACAGACGGAGAGATTTATGGAGAGAATGGAGTTGATTGCCCCGTGCCATTTTGGCCTGGAGGCAGTTTTAAAGAGGGAGATCATTGATCTTGGATATGAGATCGCAGAGGTAGAGGACGGGAGAGTTACCTTCTACGGAGACGCAGATGCCATCTGCAGGGCCAATATTTTTTTAAGAACGGCAGAACGGATTCTGGTGAAGGCGGGAAGTTTTTGTGCGGTAACCTTTGAGGAGTTGTTCGAGAAGACCAGGGATCTTCCCTGGGAGCGTTACATACCGAAGAACGGGAAATTTTGGGTGGCAAAGGCTGCTTCAGTAAAAAGCAGGCTGTTCAGTCCGTCGGATATACAGTCGATAATGAAAAAAGCAATTGTGAGAAGACTCTCGGAGCATTACCATATAGAGTGGTTTCCGGAGGATGCAGCCGCTTATCCGATCCGTGTCTTTTTGATGAAGGATCGTGTGACGGTTGGAATTGATACATCGGGGGTTTCTCTTCACAAGAGAGGCTATCGGGAGGTGTCCGGCAAAGCTCCTATCACAGAGACGCTGGCGGCGGCGTTGATTATGCTGACCCCATGGAGGAAGGAGCGTTCTTTGGTGGATCCATTTTGCGGAAGCGGGACATTTCCCATTGAAGCGGCCATGATGGCAGCCAATGCGGCTCCGGGAATGAACCGTACTTTTACGGCAGAGGAGTGGGAGAATGTGGTCCCGAAAAAGATGTGGTACGATGTTGTAGATGAGGCGAATGACCTGATGGATACGGATATAGAGGTGGATATCCAGGGGTATGACCTGGATGGGTCGGTAATTAAGATTGCAAGGAGAAATGCGCGGGAGGCGGGCGTAGGACACCTGATCCATTTTCAGGAGCGGGATGTAAGGTCACTGAGCCATCCGAAAAAGTACGGCTTTGTGATCACCAATCCGCCGTACGGTGAGAGACTGGAAGACAAACAATCGCTTCCTGCGCTGTATAAGGCCTTTGGGGAAAGTTTTGCGGGGCTTGATGCATGGTCGGCCTGCATGATTACCTCTTATGAAGAGGCAGAGCGGTATTTTGGAAGGAAGGCTGACAGAAACCGGAAGATATATAACGGGATGCTGAAGACTTATTTTTATCAGTTTATGGGGCCGAGGCCGCCAAGAGCGAAAGAAGGGAAGAGATTATGAGAAAGATTATATTTGCGACAGGGAATGAGAATAAGATGGCAGAGATCCGTATGATCCTTGCAGATCTTAACATGGAGATCCTCTCACAGAAAGAGGCAGGGATTAAAGCCGACGCGGCAGAAGATGGGGCTACATTTGAGGAGAATGCAGAGATCAAGGCGGCAGCGGTTGCAAGGATTGCTTCTTCTGTGCCGGGGTATGAGGATGCAGTTGTAATGGCAGATGATTCCGGCCTGGAGATCGATTATCTGAATAAAGAGCCCGGTATTTACTCGGCCAGGTATATGGGGGAGGATACCTCCTATGATATAAAAAACAGGGCTCTTATTGACCGACTTGAGGGTGTGCCGGACGAGAATAGGACGGCCAGATTTGTATGTGCCATTGCGGCAGTATTCCCGGACGGCAGCAGTGAAGTGGTGAGAGGGACTATGGAGGGGAGGATCGGGTATGAGGCCGCAGGGGAAAATGGCTTTGGCTATGATCCTATCTTTTACCTTCCCGAGTATGGGTGCACCAGCGCGCAGCTTCCGCCGGAGAAGAAAAATCAGTTGAGCCACAGAGGTGAGGGCCTGCGAAAGATCCGGGAAGTCCTCACAGAGAAACTTTAAAAACAGTAAGTAGTTCGAGGGCAGATATGAGAGTATTGATCGTAAGTGATACACACAGGTCCTTAAGGAATCTGGAGCAGGTAATTGAGAGAGAAAAGCCGGTGGACATGCTGATCCACCTTGGTGACGTTGAGGGGGCAGAAGACTATATCAAGGCGCTTGTAGACTGTCCTGTGCATATGGTGGGCGGTAATAACGACTTTATCAGCGACCTGCCGAGAGAAGAGGAATTTGCGGCGGAGGGGCGGCGTATTTTTATTACCCATGGGCATTATTACTATGTATCCATGGATGAGGAGAAGTTGAAAGAGGCGGCAAGAAGACGGGGAGCGGATATTGTGATGTACGGGCATACTCATAGACCGTGCTGCCATGAGGATCAGGGGATGTTCATCTTAAATCCGGGCAGCATCGCCTATCCCCGGCAGATGGGCAGGCAGGCTTCCTATATTGTGATGGAGCTTCTGGAGGGGCAGCCGCCTAAAGTAGAGGTGAGGTTTGTGTAAGCGGCTTTAAAGTGGAACGAAACTTTTTGCTTCACCTTGGTCGAAAAACGTCTTAAAAATAGGCTTGAAATAATAAAAAAATTGTTGACAAGCTGATAACCTTGCTATATAATAATTCTTGTGTCACGAAGAAACGGCCTGAAAATGCAAAATAAAATATTGTCGGGGTGTGGCTCAGCTTGGCTAGAGCGCCTGGTTTGGGACCAGGAGGCCGCAGGTTCGAATCCTGTCACCCCGATATGTATGCGGGTGTAGTTCAATGGTAGAACACTAGCCTTCCAAGCTAGATACGTGGGTTCGATTCCCATCACCCGCTTTCTTAAAGCCATAAGGCGGTTTTAAGGAGCATAGTTCTAAAAGAGCTGTCAGTTTATGAGTCTGTAGCTCAGCTGGATAGAGCAACGGCCTTCTAAGCCGTAGGTCGAGGGTTCGAATCCCCCCAGGCTCGTTGGAACCACAGAAAATTTAATAAAGTGATACTTAGTTGGACAAAATAGTTCGATAAGTAATATATGGTGGGTATGGTGCAGTTGGTTAGCGCGCCAGATTGTGGTTCTGGATATCATGGGTTCGAGTCCCATTACCCACCTTTCTTTTTTTCTTTATAGAGATATATTATTGGGCTATCGCCAAGCGGTAAGGCACAGGACTTTGACTCCTGCATTCGTTGGTTCGAATCCAACTAGCCCAGTTTTTATGGGCGTGTAGCTCAGGTGGTAGAGCACTTGACTTTTAATCAAGTTGTCCGGGGTTCGAATCCCCGCACGCTCAGTCGATATAAGAAGCGGAAACTCAGTGTTTGCAAGGGTTTCCGCTATTTTTTTGTTTTTATACACTGCTGTCATATGCTCCTCTATGGTGCCTGTATAAATGTCTCAAACATGTCTCAATGTCTCAAAAATGTCTCATTTTTTCTAAAAAACTGTCAAAGAAAAAAAAGAGCTTTGCAAGCCGCAAAAACTCTTTTTTTTGAATCAGATATTCACTGCATCATTTACAGCCGTTTTGGCATCCTCTTTCTCAAGTATCATGTGGTTATAAACTTTCAACACTATAGCCTCGGTATCCCCCATCAGCTGGGCTATCTTTTTAATTGACACCTTGGGGATCTGGTAACAAAGATTGGTACAATAATTATGCCGGAACACGTGAGCCGTCAATCCTTCAATCTGTTCCTTCGTCACATCCTGCATGGCTCTCAGTATCCGAGCCCACATTTTATCATAACTGCTTTTGGTCATTGGCTGGCCATTGGACATGGTGAAAAGATAGATCTTCCCACTTGCCTTCAGTTCGCGTACATAATGATCAATTACAGGAAAGGTTTTTTCCGGGATTGGGATGGTCCGGAAGCCGTTCTTAGTTTTAGGATCCTTTTGAACAGGTTTATCGTTTACAAATTCATGCGATTTATTAATAGTCACTTCTTTTTTCTTTAGGTTGAAGTCGAACACAGTGAGCGCCAGAGCCTCTCCTCGCCTCAATCCGCAGCTGTAAATGATGTAGAGGAAGATCCTATCTTTTTGTTTCAGATCAGCGCTAAATACAGCCTTTTTTTCGCTCTCAGAAAGTGGGCGTTTTTCTTTGGCGTGATATTTGATAGAATCTGTATTGTGAAAAATGTCCTCCATAACGTTTGCGGGAAATAGATGATCAGCTACAGCGGATTTCAGGATCTGCTTAAAAGTCATCATAATTTGTTGCTGCGTCCGTTCTTTTCCATCAGCATGGTTAAGTGATAACTGCAGGTGGATACGGTCTACATCCTGAAGTCGGACGTGATCAATAACTGTGAAATGTTTTTCTATAATGTTTTTGTACATTGCTTTTGTTCCATTTTCGGAGTTATTTTTGTACACTTCAAGCCAGGACCTCGCATACTGAAGAAAAGTAATATCAGTTCCTCGGACAACCTTGCGCTGCTCAACCTCTGCCTTAAATGCATTTACCTTCTTCTCAAGGTCGCCACTACTTTTCTTGCTACGGATATTCTTGCGGTTCTTCCGGCCGGTAACTGGATCGTAGGTGCCGTCCCAGATCCTGGTAGAGAAGTAACCATCCTTCCCCCGGGTGTATTTTGCTTTTGCCATAGCCATTCCTCCTTTTGGGTATAAAAAATACACCTATACAGATGTCGAGGAAGTGTGATATAATCTTATTGGTTGTAAGCTATATCGTGTGCCTTCGGCGCCGTATAGTAAATTCGTCCTTTGCCTGCTATGTGGGTAAGGGACGTTTTTTTAGTGTAATATAACTACAGAGACCATATTAATAACATTACCAATATGGAAATTAGGAGTTTTCACTCTTTTCTTTTTTGATATTCATATTGGGAGTTCGTATTCCGTCAATATGCTCGAATAGATCATCTTTAATTTTGGAGCGCATGGGATCCAGAATGAAATCAATACCTTCACGTCGCGCCTGCTTTGCTGCAGGAACAAAATCACTGTCTCCGGAGATGAGGATGATCTGATTAACTTGGTGCTTAAATACAAGCGAGGAAATATCTACACCTATACGCATATCCACACCCTTTTGTTCAAGATTGAGATCTAAATCATTTATAGTTATATCGGAAACAGATATATCTCTGCGGAGAAGCTTTGTTGGCTCGTGCTTAAGTGAATAATGTACTTGTGTATCATTAATTCGGCCCATGCGTAATGCAAATTTACGATGGTGTTTCAACTCTTTCAAAAATTCTGTCATCCATATATATTCAGGAGTCCTATCCAGAGAAACAGTTTTTTGAGTGATTGGGTTGTATATATTTTTTTTGACGGGAGGACAATCGTAATAAAAGACCCGATATAAATACCGATTTTCATAATTATCACGTAAATGTTTATAGCAATAATCATTAAGTTCATTTGCCCTTTCTGAAGGAGTTTTAGATCCCCAGATAGCTTTTGCGCGTTTCCTATAGAATCCGCCATCAACTAAAATAGCAGTTTTAATAGCATGTTTCTCGATTCTTCTTCTGTTTTCTTTTCCCATAACTTTCTCCTAAACAAAAATACCCCAAGTTTCGTCGAATCCCTTATAGTGGGAGGACTACCGCTAGGGGTATGTTCATACAATGTAACATTTGTTACACTATTATAATATGCCCTTTGCAGTAAAAAATCAACCCTATAATGTAAAAAATATTAATAAAGTATGCTACCATACGTCACCATAAGCCACCATACACTACCATTAATTACCAATAAAATAACCTGAAGAATGCTTTATAATATTAACATGAAAATATTGTTAAATAAAATCATGTGCAAAAACAACCTCTCTGTTCGACAGGTTTCCATACTCACCGGAATTCCCAGATCTACAGTTGCGGATATCCTAATCGGTCGAACGAGTCCGCGGATGGAGACCATGGAGCAGCTGGCAGCAGGCCTTAAAATCCGTATTTCAGATCTGTATGATTCTCCTTACAAATGATTGTCCGAGATCTCGGACACATTTCATACTATTATTCAGATATACTTTGCATAAAATCCCGGACAGCTTTCTTTTCGGATGCGCTTAAATTACTATATTTGATCATTGCATCCATGTCGTTTTCATCTTCTTCCTCTAATATTGCAAGAATAGCGGATAAAAAACTCCATTTCATTTCACGTAATAATTTCAGTCGTTGATTCATAGATTTCACTGCCTTTTCGTAGGTATCCGGATCAATATATTACAATTTTTCAAAAAGCGTCCGAGCTCTCGGACAATTTTCCTATTTCGCGTCAGTTTTTCATCACTTGTGTGTCCATATAAATAAGAGGGCATTTACAAATGCTGTATACTTATCTGGAAAATCATGTTAATGGGAGGTCATGAAGATGAATAAGGAAAAGTACAAAAAACAAAAGCAGGAACTGCACAAAATCATTGAGGAAATCACTAATCCCAAAATGCTTGACTATATTTTCAATCTCATAAAATGTTTTTTGGAATTACGGAGTTAATTACTCCGTAATTCTGTTTTCATATAAGCTTTCAATAATCTGTTTTATTGCTGCACGATCATTTAATGATAAAGAATAGTACTTTTTTATCATTTCAAGGATATCCATGTCAGCAAGAACTCTGGCATCAAATCCTGCATCAGAATCAAGTTTATCATCTGTTAAGTCAGATTTTCCTATTTTAAAATAATCAGCTAATTTTTGAATTTTACCTAGCCCTGGGAGAGAGTTTCCCTTACACCACATATTTAGCGTACTTGGCTTCTCTCCAATATCTTTTGCAACTTCATTTTGTTGCTTATCGTTTAGTGAGATGTAATAATTTAAATTCTTCGCAAAAATCCGTTTTTGTTTCTCGTCTGACATTGCTGCTACCTCCATAGTCGCATTATAAACTAAAGTGAAAAAAAATTCAACAAAAAGTTCAATTACTTTTAATTTCAATATTGACAATTCAATTTAAATGGATTAAAATTTAATAAAATTGAACGAGAAAGGAGAAGAAAATGCCAAGAATAACATTAGAAGCGGCAAGGGTAAATGCACATCTTACACAGAAAGAGTTAGCAGAAATATTAGGTGTATCGAATGCAACAGTAGTTAATTGGGAAAAAGGGAAAACAGAACCATCACTTTCCCAATTGAAAAAAATTAGTGAACTTTCTGGTATACCATCAGATTTTATTTTTATACCTGGATAATTCAATTTAATTGAATTGATGGACGAACTGAAAAGGGGATTAGGATAAGGAGGTGGTGTGAGAGTGGCGGGAACGAAGTCAGAGGAAATAAAGATACCTTTTAACCTCAGTGATAAAAAAGAGAATCAAACGATATTTCAAGTAGGTACAGGTCAGATTTTATGGCGAAATTCCATATATGAAAAAAAGATAGACATGATGGATACAGAACTCATTGTGGATATATATGAGCGTGGAAGAGAAAGGCAAGAATCTAAAATACAGAAAATGAGAATTGCACTTTGGATTCTTGGAGCATCAATGTTTACTATGGCAAACATTCTATTATTTTTACTAATATAGGTGAGTTGTCAAATATTTGGTAAAGAAGAGATAAGGCAGATATTAATGCGGAAATAACTGAAATTACAAGTGGAATATTAAAGTATCTCTTTTGACGTATTATCTCTTCAATGATGTAGCGGCCTTCTGGTAACATGAGTAGCTGATAATCTGCATTTATAATACCTTTTTGACGTATTAGGAACTGATTGTAATATTCGTGAAAATTATAAGTGGATATAATTTCTCCGTTAGGCAATAGAAGGGCAACAAAACCTTTATCAATAAAATGAATCAAAGATGCAATTGCATTTGGGGAATCAGTTATTTTATCAATACCAAAAGCCTGTTGTAAAGTTCTTACCTTACATTGATCATTTTTAAAAATGTATTTCAGAAATGACAAAGTTGCACTGTCAAGGTGTGGAAATTCAGACATTTTATTCCTCCTTTCTTTGGTACTTGGACATGGCATTGTCCTGTATTCAAAGTATAGGAGAATTGGAAGAAAAAGGCAATAGCAAGAAGAAGCAGGATAAGGAGGTAGAGTAAAAGTGTGGTTATTAAAGTTGCATATTGCAATTAGTGTATTATGCTTGCTGTCAAGCATAGGGGCGAAGATCGTATTCAAGGATAGACTTAAGAGATTTCAGCGCGATCAGGCAAAGAAGACAAGATATCGGAATTGGCTATTGTTCTTTTGCCCGGTAATTAATGTGGGTCTTACAGTGGGCTTTTGGTATATGGCATTGTGCGATGATACGGAAGCGCAACTGCTCATGTTGAATGCAGATGATGAACAACGAGAGAAAATAGAGTAGTAATGGGAGGTGAAGAAAAGTGGAATATCCAAAACCGTGTATGAATAAAAAGGAGTTAATAAAAATGGGAATTCCAGAAAAGTTCTTAGATCGTGCAATAGCATCACCGGGACAGACGTTCGCGCAGCGAATCAATCCAGTCAACAAGACAAGCCCTGTGATGTTTGACACCGAAGGGTTTGAAAAGTGGCGGATCAAGGACGCACAAATGCAAAATAGTGCACGTGTAATGCGGTCAACCATAGCTGGATAAGAAGGAGGACAAGCTGTGTACCGTAGAAAAATACGAAGAAGCAAAAGCCATAGATCAATGAAGGATGACCTTCTGATCATCGCGACAATAATGCTCGGACAGGCACTGTTCGTAGCGTGGGTAGTGTCAAAATATTTCATATTGTTTACATAGGAGGGGTTATGGACAAGGCAATCCAAAAAAGAAGGCGAAGGGATATGTTTGCGGGTCTGGCCGTTGGTCTGGTGATTGGAACGATAGCCGGCGCATTAGCAGCTGTAGTGTGTATGACATATTGCCTGCAGGCGGGAATTTTGTAAAGGAGGCATCGGAATGCATGAAATAGTAGAACTTATGTCGGATGAGGAGTTTGAGGAATTCCTTGAACTCGCGGAGAACGACATGCCGGGAAAGGATGAGAATGGGGCGCTGGGATATATGACCAGAGTAACCTGGCTGATCAGGCTGATCACGGCCAATGCCGGCAAATGGGATGAACGGCATTTTTCAGAGATGCATCTTAAGAAGATCTTCGAGCTGGCAAATTAAAAAGAGTGCCCTCACAGGCCGGCAAGCCTCGGGCACTCAAGGAAATATACACTCAAATTATACATTGCTGAAGGAGGAAAAGTCAAATGGAAGATTGTAATTGTGATAGAAGTTGTGAAAACTGCGCGCACCGGATTCGGAGCATTAACGATGGCGGATACATATGTGGGGCGGATCCAAGAAGGGTAGTGCTCGACGAAGATTTCTGGCCAGAAGAGTGCTATTTCTGGTGTGAAGGAAAAGAATGGAAGAAAGAAGGAGGGAAGGAGCCCAAATGTATATAGGAGTTGGCCCGGAAGAAGGTAATCGGATTCCGGAGAGGGAAGCCTTTGGCTACGCATGCAACCGTTGTCTGTTTGGTGATTCGGAAGAAGAAAGGGTGTTTTTAGAGCTTTTGGACGACAGTGAAGATCTTGAAGAGTTTTCAAAAAAACTGGTGGAATGGTTCTTTTCCGGTAACTGGTTTTATGACGACCACGATGCAGGAAAACAAGCATGGATTATCCGGTATTCAGATAAAAGCCTGCAGTCGCATTACGATACCTATGTGGCTACAGTGATATTTGCACGTGAGATCGCTAAGAAAAAAGGACTTGGGTTCGTGGTGAATTAGATGGATTATAAAGTGTTTGATTTTAAAGATGAACGGGATTGGCTGAGCGGGAGAACAAATGGAATAGGTGGCAGTGATGCTGCAGCCATTGTTGGTATGAACCCGTACAAGACAAATGTAGAGTTATTTGAAGAGAAGATTGGGTGCCATATACCGGAGGATATATCGGACAAGCCCTATGTTATTTATGGTAAAAAGGCGGAAAAGTATATCCGAGGACTCTTCCAGTTGAATTATCCAGGGTACCAGGTAGAGCATCATGAGTTCCGCATACTTCAGAGTATTCAATATCCGTTCATGCAGGCATCTCTTGATGGGGAGCTGACGGATCAGGAAGGAAGAAAAGGAATTCTGGAGATAAAAACATCCAACATTTTATGTGGCATGCAGTACGAAAAGTGGAAAGACCGGATTCCGGACAATTATTATATTCAGGTACTTCATTATCTTTTGGTTACCGGATTTGAATTTGTTGTGTTAAGGGCGCACTTGGACAGCAGCTGGGGAAAAGAGATCAGAACGCAGGTGAGGCACTATTTCATTGAAAGGAATGAAGTGCAGGAAGACCTTAATTATTTGCTGCAGAAAGAAATTGAATTTTGGGAGTACGTGGAGAGTGGAATGAGACCGCCATTGATACTTCCAGAGATATAGGAGGATCATACATGGAATTTAAAATTATCAGCCCGCAGGAAGGCGGATTTGTGAAAGAGATTCAGTGGAATAATGAGGAACTGAAAGCGGAGATTGGCGCAAAAATGGAGGATTATAAAGGGCTTGTCTTTACAGAGGATGCCATCAAAGAGGCCAAGAAAGACAGAGCGAAGCTAAACAAGCTCCGCACAGCCTTTGAAGATGAGCGTAAGCGTGTTAAGAACCTCTGCATGAGGCCTTACAATGTTTTTGAGCAGCAGGTAAAAGAGGTAGTTTCATTGATTGATGAGCCTATTCGGTTTATTGATGTTCAGATCAAAGAAGTAGAAGAAAAGAAGAGAGCACAGAAGCGAGAGGATATTGAGGCATTATTCCAGAGCATCGGTTTTCAGAGATTTGTTACCCTCGATCAGATATTTGATAACAAGTGGCTGAATGCGACGGTATCAATGAATACTATTGAAGAACAGATGAAGAGCCGGATGTACCAGATCGGTACAGGGGTCGCTACAATCAGCAGACTTCCGGAGTTTAGCTTTGAGGCAATGGAAGTATATAAGGAAACACTGGATATCAACAGGGCTATCCAGGAAGGGCAACGCCTAGCGGCTATCCAGAAGCGGAAAGTGGAGCAGGAGGCCGCACAGGAAGCGGCAAAGAGAAAAGCTGCTGAGGAAGCCCGGAAGAAAGAAGAAGCCCCTAAAACTATCGAAGCTGAGCCGGAAAGTCAAGTATCGGCGCAGGAAAATACATTACATACAATTGATTTTCGCGTAACAGCAACATTAGAACAGCTTAATTTGCTGAAAGAGTTTTTGATAAATAACCAGATTCAATACGGTCCAGTACCGAAGGAAGGAGAATAAGGAAAATGGCAGTAGGGAATTCATTAGCAGCAAGGACGCAGAAGACAAGTCTTACAGCATATCTGACCCAGGATGCCGTAAGAAACCAAATCAACAAAGTAGTGGGTGGAAAAAATGGGACAAGATTTATTTCCAGTATTGTTTCTGCTGTGCAGACGACGCCGGCGCTTCAGGAATGTACGAATAATAGTATCTTGAACGCAGCGTTATTGGGTGAAGCATTGAACCTATCACCATCTCCGCAGCTTGGACAGTTCTATATGGTCCCGTTTGATAATAAAAAGAAGGGCTGTAAGGAGGCTCAGTTCCAGATTGGATATAAGGGATATATCCAGCTTGCAATTCGTTCCGGATATTATAAGAAGCTGAATGTAATTGCTATCAAGCAGGGAGAACTTGTGCGTTATGATGCGTTGAACGAAGAAATAGAGGTGGATCTGATTGAAAATGATGTCCTTCGGGAGGAGACGCCGACAGAAGGTTACTATGCAATGTTTGAGTATGAGAATGGTTTTCGGAAAACTATTTATTGGTCAAAGAAGAAGATGCTTAAGCATGCAGAAAAGTATTCGTTCGCCTTTTATAAAAATGGCGGCGGAAAGTCTCTTGAGCTTCTCGAACAGAATAAGGTTCCAGAAAAGGATATGTGGAAATACTCCTCTTTCTGGTTTAAGAGTTTTGACGATATGGCGATGAAGACGATGCTGCGTCAGCTGATTAGCAAGTGGGGGATCATGAGTATTGACCTGCAGACAGCCATTGATAAAGATATGGCGGTGATTCGTGAAAATGGAGACGCGGATTACGTTGAAAACACAGAAGAACATAATGACGATGTCGTTGCAGAGCAGGAGCTGAATGAGGTAGAGGGTGATGTATCAGAGACGGCGTCAGAGTCTGAAAGTGACAAAAGTGCTGCTGAAGCATTTTTTAATAATTAATCAGAAAGGAGTAAGACAATGAAACATATCAACCTAGAACAATTTGCGAATGGTGCGTTTTCCGCACAAGTCAACCGCGCGATTGAAGAGGTTACGAAGAATATCCAAGATCCGAATACCGAAGCAATCGCAACCCGTAAGATTACCGTTACAATTGGGTTTAAGCCTAATCAGGAAAGAAACTTTGTTGCAACTGGTGTTCAGACAAAGGCTACCCTTGCACCAGCACTTGGAGCTGTAACTGCTATCCAGATGGGAAAGAATATCAAGACTGGAGAAGTCGAAGCAGCTGAGATTGGTACTGGCCAGATTCCTGGACAGATGTCTATGGAAGATGCAGGCGTTGAAACACCAGCACTGGAACAGGTAGATGGCCAGGCGGTAGATACTACCACCGGTGAGATCGTGGATGGTAATCAGGGGAACATTGTAGACATGAGAAGAACAGGAACAGGAGGAATATAAAATGTTAGAAGGATTAAGAGAAGCGCTCGAGTATATCGCGGATTTAAAAGAAAAGAGTATGGATGTCAAAATGGAAGAGATTGACGGGAAAATTTATTGCAATAAGAACCTGACCCGTTATCACAACTTTGATACAGCAAGCGAAGTCAGAGTGAATACACTGACTGCCCTTGTGGATTACATCAAAGGTAAGCCGGAGGAATTAAGAGAGTCTTCTATTTTACATATTAAGAGTCCGATAGAGGTTTGTCTGTATTCTGGGCTTATTGATGAAAGGATCCGGGAAACACTAATGCGTTCGAATGCTATCGTGAATGAGTTTAAATTTGACCATTATTATGATCAGGAAAGATTCTTGATAGAATTACAGGCAAATTTCCTTGAAACAGAAGACCTTATGAACATTAAGACTGTAGCCGGAAACATCCAGGCAGGCACTACGGCTAATTATGATGATGACGGTGTGAGCCAGAAGACAACCATTAAGAGCGGTATTGCCATGAGGCAGGATGTGATTGTTCCAAATCCAGTATCACTCAGACCTTACCGCACATTTGCAGAGATTGAGCAGCCAGAGAGTAACTATGTTTTCCGCATTAAAGATACAGATAATGGACCATGTTTCAAACTTGTAGAAGCTGACGGCGGTTTATGGAAGAATGCGGCCATGAAGAGGGTGAAAGAGTATCTGGAGTATGAATTGAATGAGGAGCTTGAAAAGCACCATATTACAGTCATTGCATAGTTAGCCTGCAGGATCCTTTTGGATTTTAATGTATCACAAGTAGTTTGTTGGATTGTTTGCTCCGTTCCGGTATGGAATATGATATGCCGGGACGGAGGGAAAGGAGAAATATGTGAGAACAGTGACATTTCATGTTCCTGGAAAGCCGCAGGGGAAAGCGATAGCCGGGACATTTCGCAATAAACATACCGGTAATAGTATGTCCGTGACGCCGGATAATACCGTCTTGTATGAGAATCTGATCAAAGATCAGTATCTGAATCATTGCCATGGTATGTATTTGGAGAGGGGCGTTCCGGTAACGCTCAGAATTGTTGTGGCAGATGCTTTAAACGGAGTGGCATACCATGATGACACGCAGATTGTGTATGTAGCAGCAAAGAAGGCCTATTCTGCAGTGGAAGGGCTGGACATTACAGTAGAAGAATATACAGAAAGGTAGGCGAGGCCTATGGCGGTAGGAAGACCGCTGAAAAAAGGACTCAACTACCGGAGCAGCAGTACCTATAAGTATGAAGATTTCAGAATGGCAGATCTGCTTGAGAAATATGGTCCGAGTGGATCTTTGATCTATGACATCATTTCGGACATGGTATTGCGGCAGGGATACTACCTTGAAATTCCATTACCAAACCTTGCTCTATCCGTACAGAAAACGGTTGGAAGCAAATGGATTAGAAACAGAGACTTTGTGTTACAAGTTGTGCAGTATTGTGCAGATATAGGACTTTTCGATAAAGACCTCTTGCGGCAGTCTGTCATAACCTCTGTTGAACTTCAGGAATCCTATTTAATAGGAACTGTTAGGAGCAAAGTTCGAATAAAAGAGTATCGGCTTATTGAAGATAATCGTAAGCCATTATTAAATGCACCCAAAAATGGTAATAGTGTAACAGAAAATTCAATTAATGTAACAGAAATTGCTGATTGCGGTGCAAAAATGCAGGGTAGTGTAGGGTTGAGTAATAATATATATGATATAGAGTTTCCGCCGGAAGTAGAAAAGGAGTTTCAGTTGTATCTGTTTATCCGGAAAAGTAACTATGGGAATATCCCCTTGGAGCAGATAAATGTCTTAAGGGGGGAATTACAGTCTTTGTCTGCAGATAAGGAAGAGCAGATTGCGATTATCAAGAAAGCGTCAGCTGGCGGTTGGAAGAGCTTCTACAAGGTTAAAAAGGAGAAGACAAAGAAATCCTCCGGAGATTCAAATAAAAATGTTGGGAATAATTCCTTTAACAATTTTACTAACAGGAGTTATGACTTGGCGAAATTAGAAAAAATGCTGATTGAGAATTGAGTGTGAGAGATAAATAAAACAGGAGGACCATGTTGATTAGCAGATGAACCGGAACCTTCTGCTAAGAAGTTAAATTAAAAAAATAATGGAAAGGAGCCGAGCCTCCGGCCGGGGTAACGTGTACACAGGCTCCTTGGAAAAATGGAATTATTTGATTTTTTAGAAGGCGAAGAAGAACTGCAGCCAGATGACGGGCTGTCAGAATGGAAAAAGAAAAAGAGTGAAGCAAGGGCGCGGATGGTCACTATGCAGCACTTACCATACGACGTCAAGAAAAGACGTTCGGAACTCAGGGCGAATGAATTCATGGAGCAGATGTTGGAGAGAGGCCAAAATGCACACGTATCTGTGGGCGGTCTGGACAGCATCACACTGCATGTGTTCTTAAAATCCATAGGAATTGATGTGCCGGCCATATCCGTGTCAGCTTTGGAGGACAAGAGCATACAGAAGGTACATAAGGCTCTTGGCGTCACGGTTCTACAGTCGTATAAATCAAAAGTGCAGGTGATAAACGAGATCGGATTTCCCGTGATCAGTAAGCGAATAGCTGGGAAGATTGACCTTTTGCAGAATCCGACAGACGATAATAAGACCGTGAGACATGCAATTATTACAGGTGAATGTGGGGAGTTAGGGCATTATGCAAAGAACAGCCGCATGAAGTTACCTTATAAATGGCTCAAGTTATTCGGCGGCTATGAGAATGAAAATGAGGGTGTCCGTTACCAGAAGCCCAATTTCAAGGTGTCGAACAAGTGCTGTTATTGGTTGAAGGAAAAACCGTGTGATGACTGGGCGAAAAGGCATAATAGTTTTCCGTTCCTCGGAATGATGGCATCAGAAGGGGGGCAAAGAGAGGAGGCGCTTACCGACCACGGATGTAATTATTACGGAAAGACAGTCATGAGATCGGCTCCGTTTGCACCATATCTGAGAAACGATATCCTCACTCTGGCACAGGAGATGGATCAGTGGTATCACGACCATATGGATGTGTTTGAACATCTGTATTATGAACAGTCCTACAGCAGAGACGGGAAGGGAAATGTGATTCCTTATGAGCCGATTAAGAGCATCATACCGGACATTTATGGAAGGATTGAGAAGGACAGTAAAGGCAACTTGGAGACTACTGGGGCAAGGCGGACAGGATGCAGTATGTGCGGGTTTGGCATCCACATGGAAGAGCGGCCACACAGATTCGACAGGCTCCGGGAGCGAAATACGAAAGAATGGGATTTCTATATGCGCCGTTGTTGCGTGGATCCAAAGACTGGTGAGCATTACGGTTGGGGAAGGGTCCTGGATTATATCGGTGTAGGCTGGGAAGATGTGCCGGCAGTCCAGATAGATATGTTCGATCAACTGGAGGTGGCAGAATGAGTACAATGAGTTACAGGCAGTTCCTGGAGACAAAGATGGAGATTGCAAAGGAGAGCGGATTTAAGGTTGGCAAAAGCAAGTTGAATAGGGCCCTGTCACCTCATCAGCGTGATGCAGTAGCATGGGCTCTTCGCGGTGGCCGCCGGGCGCTGTTTGAGTCCTTCGGTCTTGGGAAGACCATACAGGAGATAGAATTTTGCTATCAGGCAATCAAAAAAGAAGGAGGAAAGGCGCTGATTGTCCTGCCTCTTGGTGTAAAACAAGAATTCCTGAGGGATGCCGTAGAGCTCCTTGGATATGAAGAGCCCCAGTATGTGAGAACAATGGAAGAGGCAAAGATGGCAGCAGGCAGGATCCTTCTGACCAATTATGAGCGGGTCAGGGATGGTGATATAGATCCAGGGTATTTTACAGCTACATCATTGGATGAAGCAAGCGTCCTCCGGAGTTTCGGCAGCAAAACCTATCAGACATTTCTGGACAAGTTTAAAGGAGTTCCGTATAAGCTGGTGGCTACGGCCACCCCGTCACCGAACAAATACAAGGAGCTGGTACACTATGCCGGATACCTGGAGGTGATGGATACCGGACAGGCGTTGACTCGGTTCTTCCAAAGAGATTCCACGAAAGCAAACAACCTGACCCTTTATCCGAACATGGAAGATGAATTTTGGATGTGGGTCAGCAGCTGGGCGCTGTTTATCACAATGCCGTCTGACCTGGATCCGGGTTATTCCGATGAAGGGTATGAGCTTCCACCTCTGGAGGTAAGGTGGCATGAACTGCCGGTACATTATGGGGATGCACAGGAAAAAGACGGGCAGATGTCCCTGTTCTCAGAAGCGGCGGCAGGACTTAAAGAGGCAGCAGATGTTAAAAGGGAATCAATAAGCCAGCGGATCGGAAAGATGAAGGAGATCGTAGAGGCATCGTCGGAGGACCATTTTCTCTTGTGGCACGACCTGGAAGCGGAACGCCATGCTATTAAAAAGGCCCTGCCGGAAGTGGTAGACATCTACGGATCCATGGATTACGAGACAAGAGAAAAGCGTGTCATAGACTTTTCGGAAGGCCAATCAAGGATATTTGCTACAAAGAAATCCCTTTCAGGATCCGGCTGTAATTTCCAGCGCCATTGCCACCGGGAGATCTTTGCGGGGATAGATTTTGAATTCAATGATTTTATTCAGGCCATACATAGGTGCTATCGTTTCCAGCAGAGCCGGCCGGTCATTGTTGACATCATATACTTGGAAAATGAAAAGCAGATCAAAGAAACATTGCTGGAGAAATGGAAAAATCATGACCGGATGGTGGAAAAGATGATCGGGATCGTGAAAAAGTACGGCCTTACAGATGCCAATAAGGCAGAATGGTTAAAACGCAAGATGGGGGTGGAAAAGGTGGAAGTACAAGGGAAATGGTACACGGCAGTACATGATGACTGTGTAGAAGAGACAAGGAGGATGGAGAGTGACAGTGTTGGCCTGATCCATACATCTATTCCATTCGGGAACCATTATGAATACAGCGCGAATTATAATGATTTCGGACATAATCAGAATACGGAGCGTTTTTTTGCACAGATGGATTACCTGACGCCGGAGCTGTTGCGGGTGCTCCAGCCCGGGAGAGTGGCAGCTATCCATGTGAAGGACAGAGTTCTTTTTGGGAACGCTACAGGATTGGGGATGACTACCATAGAGCCCTTCCATTCCTTTTGCATCAGCCATTATATGAAACACGGGTTCCAGTATTTCGGAATGATCACGGTGCTGACGGATGTCGTGAGGGAAAACAACCAGACCTACCGCCTGGGATGGTCGGAGCAATGCAAAGACGGTACAAAGATGGGAGTCGGATGCCCGGAATATATTCTGCTGTTCCGTAAACTATCAACGGATCGGTCGAAAGCTTATGCTGACATTCCGGTGGAGAAGTCAAAGACGGAATATACAAGGGCACAATGGCAGATAGATGCGTATGAATTGTATAGAAGCAGTGGAGACCGGTTAATTTCAAAAGAAGAACTGAAGGAGCTCCCTGTTGATAAACTACAGGCCGCGTACCGGAAATACAGCCGGGGGACGGTTTACAACTACGAAGAACACCTGGAGCTTGCAAAACAGTTGGATGAAAACGGGAAGCTGCCGGCTACCTTCATGGTGGTTGCTCCTGGGAGCTGGAACCAGATGGAGGTATGGGACGATATTAACCGGATGCGGACATTGAATACTACACAGGTCAGGAGAAGGCAGCAGATGCATGTCTGTCCGTTACAGTTGGACATCGTGGAGCGTATCATTAACCGGTACAGCAATCCGGGGGATGTGGTGTATGATCCCTTCGGCGGGCTTATGACGGTCCCGATGACGGCGGTGAAGATGGGCCGATACGGGAAGGGCTGCGAATTAAATGAGGACTACTTCCGGGATGGAGTTGGATACCTGCAGGCGGCAGAAGACGAGATAGACATGCCGACGCTGTTTGATTTCATATAAGGGGGGAATGCGTGATGTATATGTCAGTCGGAGAAATCTGCCGCGATTACAGATGGTCAAAAAACCAGGACGAACAGATCCGGATCCTTTCAGATCTGAACATTGCGGATCCGGTAGAGATTATTTTGCTTCTGTGGGAAAACGGGGAACAGTTAACAAGGAATGCATACAAGCAGCTTTGCCAACGGATGGATACATTGAACAGCGAGATCATGGACAGGGAAAAGGCATATCGCAGGGTAGCAGCGGCGGTGAACGGGAGGAGGTGACAGGTTTGATACATGGAGAATTAATCGTCGACAATTTTGCCGGCGGAGGCGGGGCCAGCACGGGGATAGAGATGGCCACGGGGGTCAGCGTGGACATTGCCATCAACCACGACCCGGAGGCGGTCCGTCTGCACAAGGCCAATCACCCCTACACGAAACACTACTGCGAATCTGTGTGGGATGTGGATCCGGTAAAGGTATGCAATGGCCATCCAGTGGCACTGGCATGGTTCAGCCCGGACTGCAAGCACTTCTCGAAAGCCAAAGGAGGAAAACCCAAGGATAAGACCATCCGCGGCCTGGCATGGGTAGCGCTTCGCTGGGCGGCGCTGGTGCGTCCCAGGGTGATCATGCTGGAAAACGTGGAAGAATTTCAAACCTGGGGGCCACTGAACAGGCGTCACCGTCCAATTAAATCTAAACGGGGGCAGACCTACGAAAGGTTCCTGGAACAGCTTGGAAGGCTGGGGTATGAGATTCAGACAAAGGAACTTGTGGCGGCAGATTATGGCACACCGACAACGCGGAAACGGTTCTTTTTGATTGCCAGGTGTGATGGAAAGCCAATCATCTGGCCAGAGCCCACCCACGCGCCCAAGGATAGCCCGGAGGTGGCAGCAGGCAGGTTAAAACCTTACGAAGGTGCATGTAGTCAGATAGATTTTTCCCTGCCGTGCCCTAGTATCTTTGATACGTCGGAGGAAATCAAGGAAAAATACGGCATTCGGGCAGTGCGGCCATTGGCCGAGAATACTATGCGGAGGATTGCCAGGGGGATAAAGAAATTCGTTCTGGACAACAAAGAACCGTTTATTGTTCCGATTAACGAGCGTTATCAGATCGCACCAACGTTAATACAGTATCATTCGGAGATGGCAGCAGGAGGAGTCCGAGGGCAAACTATAGAGGAACCTATTATGACGGTAGACGGATCGAACCGTTATGGATTAGCAGTCAGCTTTTTGAGCAAATTTTACAAATCGGGTACAGGCCAAGACGTCCGGGAGCCGCTTCATACTGTAACATGTTCCCAGGGGCATTTCGGGGAGGTTAGGGCATTTTTGATCAAATATTACGGCCAGGGTACAGGCAAGGATGTCAATGAGCCGTTGGATACCATTCCAACACATGATAGGTTCGGTCTGGTGACGGTTGAGGGTATAGACTATCAGATTATTGATATCGGCCTGAGAATGCTGGAGCCGAAAGAACTGTATGGCTGCCAGGGATTCCCGGATGACTATATCATCGACCGGGATCTTGAGGGAAAAGTTTACCCACGGAGCGAACAGGTAAAAAGGTGCGGAAATGCAGTATGTCCGCCAATCCCTGCGGCACTGGTGAGGGCGAACCTGCCGGAGCTCTGTATGGCTAAGAGGATCCCAAATATGAAGATCCGGGAAGAGCCACAGGGGCAGATGCGGTTTGCGTGAGGGGGATAGAAGATGAGGATAGGGTTAATAGATGTAGATGGTCACAATTTCCCCAATTTGCCCTTAATGAAGCTGTCTGCGTGGCATAAACAGCAAGGCGATTCCGTGGAGTGGTACATGCCGATACAGCATGGATTCCCCAACCCTCCGCTTGACAAGGTTTATATGTCGAAGGTATTCAGCTTCACGCCGGATTATTGGGATTTTGTGAACGCAAAGGAAGTCGTTAAGGGCGGTAGTGGATATTGCATAGAATTGGTTGATGGAAAGGAAGTCTACCACAAAGAAAACGATACACAACTTCCCTACGAGGCAGAACATATATATCCAGATTACAGCCTATATCCGGAGTTAACAAAAAATACCGCTTATGGCTTTATGAGCCGAGGTTGTCCGAGAGGGTGTGCTTTCTGCCATGTTGGAGTGAAAGAAGGAAAATGCGCTTATAAAGTCGCTGATTTATCGGAATTTTGGAGAGGACAGAAAGAAATTGTCTTGCTTGATCCAAACACAATTGCCTGTAAAGAATGGAAAGATATTCTCGGACAACTTGTCGACAGCGGTGCATGGGTGGACTTTTCACAAGGCGTTGACATTCGCCTTATGACAGAAGAAAAAGCCGAGATGATAAAGCGCATCAAGACAAAGAACATTCATTTTGCGTGGGATAGATACGAGGATAAGGATATTATAGTTCAAAAACTGAAAGCCTTCAAAGAAGTAACGGGTTGGGATTATAGGAAAATGGGGGTATATGTATTATGCAATTTTGACACAACCATAGATCAGGATCTGGAGCGCATTTATACAGTGCGTGATTTAGGGTATAGCCCATACGTAATGATTTATAACAAACAGTGCGTGCAACGCGGCAGCAGGCTGAGAAAAATGCAAAGATGGGTAAATTCAAAGATTCTGTTTGGAGCAATAAGGGAATTTAAAAATTATAAGTGAAGGAGGAGAATATGGATATGCAAGATAAAGAAAGGCAGCAGGATAAAGAAAGGAGAGAACAATGAGCAAAGTATACATAGCGGCATGGATTTCGACAGGAGCGGCAGTAATCGCAGGAATATATTTTACAGGAAGCGCCTTGTGTCTCTTGGGGTTAATATTGCCATGTGCAATAATGCCGTCGGAAAAGAAACGGTAGAAAGGGGACCAAAAAGTGGGGAATAAAAAAAAACTATCTGCAAAGCAGTATTTACGGCAGTTGGAAATATTAGACTTGCAAATTGAACAGGACTTAGAACGATTATCTGATATGAAAGATGATACAATATGCACAGGAGGCATTGACTACATCCGGGAGCGGGTACAGACATCTTGTTCGGGTGACCGACTGTGTGCAGACGTGACAAAGTGCATTTCTTTGGGCGAGGAAATTAATGCAGAGATCAAGATATTTCTTAATGCAAAAAATCAAATTATCAGAGAAATCAGGGATCTCCACCATGCAGAACATATTAAAGTTCTGTATAAAGTATATGTACAATTTAAACCATTTAAAATAGTTGCGAAGGAAATGAAGAGATCATACAATTACATAATCGAATTGCATAAAAAGGCACTTTTAGATTTTGAAAAAAACCATGAAAACCTAACTTATCTGTGTTAAAAATAGTTCTGTTGAAAGAGAGAGGGCAAAATGTAGTTGAAAGTGGATTGTTGTGTATAAAAGTGTACGGAAGTGTATTGTGTTTATCTGCCGCGACTGTTATCATGTAAACTGTAAAGAATTGGAGCAGGATTATCGCATAGGTATCCTGCTCTTTTTGTGTATGCTTTTGTCTGACTGCTGCAAGGGTGCTCAATAGTCGGTGTTGCCAACCGATGAATCTCCTGCCTTGCAGCAGTTTTTGTTAAAATTTTATTGGAAATATGATAGAAAGGCGGCGGAACTCATGCCAAAAAGGCGACTAAGTGAAAAAAGACAACGATTTGTAAATGAATACCTGATTGACTTGAACGGTACGCAGGCAGCTATCAGGGCAGGATATTCAACAAAAACGGCAAATGAACAGGCAGCTAGATTGTTAGCAAATGTTAGTATTCAACAGGAGATTGCGGAAAAGATGGCACAGCGTTCACGTAGAACGGGAGTAAATCAGGATAGGGTTAT
This sequence comes from uncultured Dorea sp., assembly GCA_947645355.1. Taxonomy (GTDB): domain Bacteria; phylum Bacillota; class Clostridia; order Lachnospirales; family Lachnospiraceae; genus Dorea_D. The sequence goes on from CANSCI010000006.1 coordinate 34,978, forward strand.
CTTGGAACTTGCAAAAATCGCATTCATAAAGATGACAGACCTTGTTGACAGGGAGGGAAGAATTCGTGAAAATGCGACAGATGATGATTTGTCCTGCATCGAATCAATTAAGTTCAAAGAATCTGAGAGTGAGTTTGGTGGAAGTGTTGAACGTGAGGTGAAAATTAGTTCAAAGCTGAAAGCGTTGGAATTACTCGGAAAGCATCTTGGCATGTGGAATGATAAACTTGACGTGAATATGATGCAGCCTATTGTGATTACTGGATCTGATAATCTTGAAGATTAGTAGTCAATATGTTTTTGATTACCAGAAGCGTATCCTCTTTCCGGCAAGATATACATTGCAAAAGGATGGAAAAGTAGAGGTAAAGCTTCCAGAAGTAGTAGGCAAGGGTTACGGTACATTCTGGCGTTGGAAGGGCAGATATAGAGTTGTAAAAGGATCCAGGGCAAGTAAGAAATCAAAAACATCAGCATTATGGTTCATTACCAACATGATGAAATACCCAGATGCGAACACCCTGGTTGTCAGAAAAACATTCCGGACACTGAAAGATTCTTGCTTCACTGAGTTAAAGTGGGCAATCCGACGCTTAGGCGTAGATGCTTTCTGGGACATCAAAGAAAGCCCATTAGAGATGACATACAGGCCGACCGGCCAAAAGATATACTTCCGGGGGCTGGACGATCCGTTAAAGGTGACTTCGATCACGGTTGACCGGGGTGTACTGTCATGGATGTGGATTGAGGAAGCTTATGAGATCGGATCTGAAGATGATTTTAACATGCTCGACGAGTCTATCCGCGGAGCAGTTCCCGAAGGGTCCGGATTGTTCAAGCAGATCACCCTGACCTTCAATCCGTGGAATGAACATCACTGGCTGAAAAAGAGATTCTTTGACAATCCGGATGAAGAAACGCTTGCGATGACAACCGATTACAAGTGCAATGAATGGTTAGACGAAGCGGATAAGAAAGTTTTTGAAACGATGCGTGAGCAGAACCCGCGACGCTATAATGTTGCAGGTCTTGGTGATTGGGGCATTGTTGATGGGCTTGTATATGAAAACTGGAAGGAAGAAACTTTCGACCTGATCAGTAAAAATGACTACCTGAAACTGGATGAAACTTCAAGGAAGGTTAGGTCATTTGTCTTCAGAGAAGACATACAATCAGCATTTGGTCTGGACTTTGGGTATACAAATGATCCGTCTGCATTATTCGCCGGGTTCATTGATACTGAGCACAAGAAAATCTATGTGTGGGACGAAATGTATGAAAACGGCCTTTCTAACCATAAAATATTTGAACGTATTCAGTCAATGGGATATGGCAAGGAAAAAATTACAGCCGATTGCGCGGAACCTAAGAGTATTGATCAGCTCAGGGGTTATGGGCTTAGGGTGGATGGTGCCGAGAAGGGAAAAGACAGTATAAACAACGGGATACAGTTTATCCAGGATTTTGAAATCATTATACATCCAAGGTGCACAAATTTCCTTACGGAGATTAGCAATTATACTTGGGAAAAAGATAAACTTGGAAATAAATTAAACAGGCCCATAGATGATTTTAACCATCTAATGGATGCAATGCGGTATGCGCTGGAGTCCCATATCGTAAAAGGCAGATGGTTATTTTAGCGACGAAAATGTATTCAGGAATACGGTGATCCAAGAGTATTTGAAGTTATGGAGGTAATAAATGTTGAAAATCAAAATTCACAATGATACGTGGAAGATAAAGGTGGTTGACAGAAACAAAAAGAAAATGAACCCGGGCGAGGGGGAGCTCAATCTTGGTCTAACGGAATATGAGAAGAACTGTATAAGTATCAGAAATGGAATGAAACGTTCAGTTACAAGGTCAACAGTTATTCATGAATTAACCCATGCATTTCTCTTTTCTTATGGAAACAAGGTAGAGGACGAAGAGCAGATGTGTGATTTTTTTGGTGTGCACGGTGATGAAATAGTAAGCCTTGCTGATCGGATTATGGAAAAGGAGATTGATTGTGCTATCGGTTGAGGAAATACAAAAGCTGATTGAAGAAGATGCCAGTTCAGAAAGAAAAAGATTCGCGAGAGTAGGAGAGCGTTATTACAACGGCGAACACGACATCCTGAATTACCAGATATACTATTATGATGCGGATGGGAAACTACAGCTTGACCGGTTCAAGAGCAATATCAGGATCAGCCATCCATTTTTCACGGAACTGGTTGATCAGCAGGTACAGTACATGCTCTCCGGGGACGGAAACATCATCAGATCGGATATTCCGGAATTACAGACAGAGCTCGACGATTATTTTAATGACGACTTCTACTCGGAAATCTATGAGCTTCTTACCGGAACGATAAGCAAAGGATTTGAATATATGTATGCCTTTACGGATAAGGAAGGAAGAACACGATTTGAATGTGCAGATTCTATGGGTGTAATCGAAGTGCGGGCCAAGGATACGGATGATGGCTGTGAGTATTTTATTTACTGGTATGTTGACCGCATTGAAAAGGGACAGAAAAAAATTAAGCGTATTCAAGTATGGGATGATAAAAATGTCTATTTTTACGTACAGTCGGGAGAAGGTAAAATTCTTAAGGATGATTCAGAAGAATCGAATCCGAGGCCTCATACTGTTTTTACAGATCTCAAGGGGAAAAAGTATGGTAAAGGGTTCGGGTTTATACCGTTCTGGTGTTTGAGTAACGGGAAAAAACAGGTTAGTGGGCTGAAACCTATCAAAGACTTAATGGACGATTATGATCTGATGGCCTGTAGTTTATCGAACAACCTGCAGGATTTTACAGATGCACTATATGTAGTTGCTGGCTTCCAGGGAAACAACCTTGACGAAATGATCCAAAACATAAAATCAAAAAAGCATATCGGGGTAGAAAAGGAAGGTACGGTGGATATCAAAACGGTAGATATTCCATATCAGGCACGGCAGGCAAAGCTTGAGCTTGACGAGAAGGGCATTTACAGGTTTGGTATGGGTTTTAATTCAGCGCAATCCGGAGACGGAAATATCACGAATATTGTAATCAAGTCAAGATATGCGCTGCTGGATCTGAAGTGCAATAAGTTAGAAATCAGGCTGAAGCAGTTTTTGCGAAAACTGATCAAGGTGGTTCTGAATGAAGTTAATGAAAGAGAAGGCACTGATTATCAGATGAAAGATGTTTTCTTCGTATTCGACAGAGAGGTTATGACCAATGCAAAGGATAATGCGGAGATAGAAAAACTGGATGCAGAAAAGCAACAGATTTTGATAGAAACAATCCTTTCATTGTCAAACATCCTTGACACTGAAACAGTCCTTCAGACAATATGTGAAATTCTGGATATTGATTATGAAGAAATAAAGAACAAACTCCCAAAAGACGAGTCTAAAGACCCGGATCATGTTCGGGATATTTTAGACGAGATCGTACCTGAGGACGAAGGTGATGTAGAAGATGACCAGGGCGCAAAAGGAAGTGCAGCAATATCAACTGCATGAAGAGAAGAGGATCATAGAGGCGCTACAAAAAGTTTATGAACAGGCCAGGGAGGATTGTGAACGAAAGATCAGGGAACTTTCGAGCCGCAGGGATATGGAGAACCTGCAGACGATCATTTATCAAAAGAAGTACCAACAGGCACTGAAAAAACAGATTGATGATATACTTGTCAACCTGCAAAGAGAAGAATATGCATCCATCGAGGACTACTTAAGCAGATCCTATCGCAATGGATATCTTGGTGTGGTGTATGACCTTCATAATCAGGGGATACCATTAATCCTCCCAATTGATCAGGCTCAGGTGGTAAAGGCCGTACAGACCGACAGCAAGATCTCGAATGGCTTATATACAAAGCTGGGCGAGGATGTAGACGTTTTAAAGCGTTCGATACGAGATGAATTATCCAGGGGCATTGCGCGTGGTAAGACATGGAATCAAATGGCCGTGCAAATCGCAAAAGGGATGAATAGCCCGTTACGCGTGGCAATTAATAAAGCTATCCGCATTGCCCGCACAGAAGGACATCGTATTCAGCAACAGGCGGGGCTGGACAGCCAGCATGCAGCAAAAAAAGAAGGGGCGGATATCTTGAAGCAATGGGATGCCACCCTTGATGGACGCACCAGGGAGGATCATAAAGAGGCAGATGGTCAGATAAGGGAGCTGGATGAGCCTTTTGATGTAGGCGGTGAAAAAATGCAGGCACCTGGCGTCGGTGGATCGGCCCGCAATGTCTGCAATTGCCGGTGCTGTCTTTTGCAACGTGCAAGGTGGGCTTTAGGATACGGTGAGTTGGAAACGTTAAGAAGGAGAGCAGAATTTTTTGAACTGGACAAGACGAAAGACTTTGCAGATTTTCAAAAGAAATATTTGAAAGTTACGGAAGAAACTGATAAAATGAACGTAAAAGAATATGATGTATTGTCACATACTCAAAAACTGAAAAGTGCAATGGATGAGTCAGATTATGATGAATACATGAAGATTCTGACAGGACACAGTAATATATCAATTCAAAAAATATATGCAAAATATGCTGACGGCATTTCTAAAATTGAAATGGGTAAAAGTGGAAGCTATTCACAGAGAGATAACAATATTGTGTATTCTTTCCCGTTACAGAAATATATTGATAACGGAAAAAGCAAGTTCAGTACTTTGGCACACGAATATGGCCATTATTTTGACAAAAAGGCAGATTATACAGACATACATTTTGCAGAAATTGAATTGATTCATAGTAAAACAAGGTGGAGCGCTCAAAGGTTTCCCAAGATAGCGAGTTCATCGGATGAGTTTCTGGCAGCCGTAAGAAGAGACAGGGAGTTTTTGCAAACAAATCTAACCAATGAAGATAAGGATGATATGAGAAAGCATGACGCAAGTCATGGGGTACAGGATGCTATTGACGGACTTCTTGCTGAACGTATTGCGTGGGGGCATGGTGATAAATACTATAACCGAAAATATCATGCGTCGAAGCAGCTTAAAGACCATAAAGGCCTGCAAACAGCGTATAAAGAACTTGGTATGGATGCGAGTAATCTTAGCAAAGTGGCGTTCGAGTGTAGGGTATATGAATCTGCCTCTGAGATGTGGGCTAATATTATGAGCGCTGAAATAAATGGAGGCTTGGAAGTTGAATATGTGAAAAAATATTTACCAAATAGCTACCGGGAAATGATTAATATATTGGAAAGGGTGAAATAGTGTGAATGAAAAACTACAAGAAGCATACGAAAAGTATACTGGGAAATTCGGGGACAATTTTCCGACGATTCCATTATGTGAAACAATGGAGGATGAAGAAATCATTGAAATGATTAACGAATGTCTTAAAAAAGAGAAAGATGTTTATGAATTGGGTTATTTATCGTCAGAGGATATAATGTATTAAAAAGCGAGGGTGCATAAATCACATCTTTGCTTTTTTTATACTTATTGTGGTTATATGAAACTGAAAGGAGGCGATCCTGAGTATCTCCCATCTATGGGTTAAATAGCATGTAGCACCCGGTGAGGTGCTTTTATTTTGTCCGATAATGGCTTATGACGATTAAACTGCGGCTGGAAATACCCCTTGTCGAGGGAGAATAACCGACATGATGGAACACGCAGTTCCTAAAAGAAAGGATGAATAGCATGAAATTGGAAGAACTGTTAAAGGATTCCCCGGATGTATTAAAAGCAGTTACTGATGCAATTGCAAAAGTCAATGAAGGTAAGACTGACAAGTTAGAGCATGTACGCTTTGCAGATCTGTCAGAAGGGGAATATGTGTCCAAGGCAAAATATACGGCATTGGATGCAGAGAATCAGACGAATACGACCAAACTGACGGAGGCAAATAACCTGATCCAGCAGCTACAGAAAGCCGCCAAAGGGGACGAAGCCCTTCAGAGCCAGGTTACCGCCTACCAGACAAAAGTCCAGGATTTAGAGAATGAGCTTGTGCAGACGAAGATTGACGCGGCAATAAAGGTTGGTTTACTTACGGAGGATGTTGTTGATGTGGATTACCTGACTTTCAAATTGAAGGAAAAAGGTGATAAGATCGAGCTGGATGAGCAGGGGAATATCAAGGGGTGGAATGATAAGATCGCGGCCTTAAAGACTCAGCTCCCGACACAGTTCCAAAGCAAAAGTAAGGGCGGATATGAAGGTTTCAGACCTTTAGATAAGGATGGCCAGAATAATCAGGATAAGGGTATGACTAGGGCCGAACTTTTGAAGAAGCCCTATGCAGAACAGGTCAAATTCTTCAATGAGAATCCAGATGCTTATAACGAGATTATGAAAGGTTAAAAAAGGTGAATGAGAATGGCAGTTACAAAAACAGCAGATATTATTAATCCAGAAGTTATGGCCAATATGATTGAGGCCAAAATTGAAGCGCAGTGTAAGGTGACGCCCTATGCTCATGTGAATACAGATTTACAGGGCGTTCCCGGGGATACCCTCACGGTACCAAGCTGGAATTACATTGGTGATGCGGATGATTTTGATCCGGAGAATGAAGACGGAAAAGAAATAGATACTACGAAGCTGACTGCATCAAGCACAAAATTTACGGTTAAATGCGCCGGAAAATCAGTATCAATTCTTCAGACTGTAATTAACAGTGGTCTGGGTGATCCTGTGGGACAGGCAAACGTGCAGCTTGCAAAATCCATCGTAAACAAGATTGACAATGATGTGATGGATGCGGCATATACGTGCAAGAATATTTGCGATCCAGGTACAACCGTAAACTATAAAGGCATTGTGGATGCTGTTTCCAAGTTTGAAGATGAAGAGGATGGCGTGGACAAGGTCATGTTCATCCATCCAAATCAAGAGGCTACACTTTTGAAGGATCCGGATTTCCTGTCTGCAGATAAATTTACCGGAGGGGTAGCTGTCAATGGAGCAATTGGGAAAATTGCAGGTTGCTGGATAAAAAAATCACTGAAAGTCAAAATGAATGGAGAAACCGGAACAAAAGGCGAGGAAGGATATATTGCAGCAGGTACGTATTACTTAAACCCGATCATCAAGACGGAACCAGACTCCAAGGAAACCGAATATGCAGAAGACGAGCTTCCGGCACTTACGATTTTCCTGAAAAAGGAAACACAGGTTGACCATGAATGGTTTCCAAAGAAACAGCGGCATGATATCACGGCTGCAAAATATTACGGAGTAGCGCTGACCAATGCAGCGAAGGTGATTATTGCCAAATTTAGCAAGGCCGTTATTGTCTAAAGGGAGGCGGGAAACCGAATGATAATTCCAGTAAAAGATTTGATGGCAATGGAAGATTTTTATGGGAAATCGCAAGAAGAACTGAGTAGGAAATTGAATGCGGTTGAACATTTGGTAAGGTCATATACCAATAATAATTTCCAGAACCGCCATGTGCGATTTAAAGGAAGTTCGGAAGGTGATGTGATCAATGGTTATGCAAAATATATGAAGGTGGGGGATACAGTCCAGATTTCACAGTCCATGGTGAATGATGGGCTGTATTTAATTACGGAGGTAGCAGATCATTTCATCCGGATTAATGCCGATCTTTTTCCTGTTTCCAATAACCTTGTGACGAAAGTGGAATACCCGGCTGATGTGCAGGAGGGAGTTATTGAACTAATGAAATGGGAGATAAAGAATAGAAAGAAAGTTGGAATTAAGGCCGAAACTCTATCGAGGCATAGTGTGTCGTATTTTGATCAGGATGCCGACAATCAGGTTATGGGATATCCGGTTTCTCTTCTTGGCTTCCTGAAGCCCTACATGAAAGCGAGGTTTTGAGTATGGGCCTTGGAGGAAATCTGACGGGAATTGTCCAGATTAGAACAGAAAGTCCGGCGAACAAAATCAAAGAGAAAATTACAGGATGGCAGCAGTGTATGGAGCTGAAAGGCTGGCTGGATTTATCAACGGGAGATTCAAAAAGAACGGTATTCAATGCGAAGGTTCAGGAAAGTACTCATATTTTTCTATGTGATTATCAACCGATGCAGGGGAAGGTAATTGTTAATGACCAATGCAAGACAGTTGCTGTGACAAGCGAAAATGCAAGGATGGTAATAGACGGATTAGTATATGATATCCTGTTGATTGATAATCCCATGAACATGGACGAACATCTTGAAATTTATTTGAAGTTTGTGGGTGGACAAAATGGGAATTGAATATACAGACAATAGTGTGCATGTTAAAGCTGTTCTGTCTGAAAGCATCAGGGCATTTTTGTACGAAGCGGGAGGAGAACTGCAAGCCCAGGCAATGAGAAACTCCAGGGTTGATACCGGTCACACAAAGGGATCCTACCAGTATAAGGTAGAACAAGGAGTAGAGGAGTCAACGGTTTATGTAGGCAGCAATGCACAAAATGCCATCTGGGAGGAATTCGGAACCGGAGAATATGCGTTGAATGGCAACGGAAGGAAAAACAGTTGGGTATATCAAAACCCGAAAGATGGGAAGTTCTACCGTACAAAGGGAAAGAGACCGAACAGACCACTGTATAGGGCATTTAATTCACTGAGGGGGAAACTGAACAGGCATCTGGAGCAGATAATAAAGGCGAGAATGGAGTGATATCGTGGTTGGTTTGTTGGGAATTGTCGGGGAAAAGCTGGAAGAATTAGACATTAATTATGAGTATGGGGAATGGACACAAAAGGTTTGTTATCCATATTTTGTAGGATCTTTTATGGAAACAGATTACCGATATGAGGATGATTGCACGGCCGGGACATTTACGTTGGATGGATGGTCCAGGGGATCGAAGATAGATCTTCTCGAAATAAGTGACAGAATTAAAGAAGCTTTTGACGACTCTTTTAATACGCAAGCGAATCACCTGTATTATATCCGCTTTGGAGGCGCCACTCCTGCGCCAACCGGGGAGGCAGATCTGTTTAAAATTACGATTACATTATTCACCTACGAATGGAAAGGAGAAAAGGAAAGTGAGATTTAACTTTAAGAAACATGGCATTACCAGTGAGACTATCAAGAAGCTTATTCTTGGTGCCGGGGTTATGTATAAAAATTTGAAGTATGACACAGAGAACAGTGCGTGGAATGGTGTGCCGCTAGGAGCAACATCCGGAGGGATCAAGTTCCATTGGGAAGCCCAGTGGCTTGATGTGGAAGTTGACGGAGCTACGGTACTTGTCAAGGGAGTATCTAAGCAAAAAGTCGGGGAATCAGCGTATTTGGAAGGAAAGATGACAGAGGTAAGGGAGGACATCCTCGCTACGGCGCTTCATTTGGTAAAGGCAGAGTCACAGGATGAAAATTACGTAAAATATGTGTCGAAGGACAATATTACTGAAGAGGAAGATTATCTTGAGAACATAGCCTATGTAGGAACTCTTTCGAGCGGGGATACGATTATTGTGATTCTTCCGAATGCCATCTGTACAGAGGCGTTTGAGATTGAAACAAAGAATGCAGAACAGACAACATTTAGTGTGAAGTTTGAATGTACAGCCGACCTGGAAAACGATACGTTGAATAAACTCGATATCGAACTTTACTATCCCAAGGCGGCTGTTCCGACTGTGTAAGGAGGTAGAAGGAACATGAAAGTGAAAGTAGTTAAGGAATATATTGACAGGTATGATGGAGCATATCACGCGCCGGGAGAGACGGTGGAGATGACCGGTAAGCGCTTCGGGGAAATTAAAAAAGAAGGGCATTATGTTGTGTTGATTGAAAAAGACGATCCGACTGAACAGCAGGATATTGACAAGGAGCAGCCGGATGCAGAGGATCTGGAGCATAGGGACCAGGAAGAACAGACCAGGCAGAAAAAGCAGCCACGCGGCAGAAAAAAGGAAAGTGAGGATTAAAGAATATGGCAGAGATTATTTTCAAGGAACTGACAGTTGACAGCATGTTTGACTTTTGTGAACTGATTGATGTTATCGGGACAGAATCGTTTGAGGAGGTATTAGGACAGGAGGACTTGAAAAAGTTCAAGGAAAAGAGCTACGAGGAGGTTGGAGTCACAGTTATTATGAAAATGTCCGCGCTATTTATAAAAAGCATACCTAAGGCTCGAAAAGAGATATGCACATTTTTTGCAGGATGCACAGAGTGGGAGGATGGATCGCCAGTAACTGCTGAGGATATCCGGAAGATGAAATTCAGCAGGTTTATAAAGATTATCCGTGATTTCTTCAAACAGGAGGATCTGAAGGATTTTTTCGGGGAAGCTGCCGCATTTGCGGATACGGAACATGGAGATTTGAAGAACTCTGCAACAGGAGATACAGCGATCCATATGGGTATTTAGATCGGGCAATTAAAAGAGGAAGATTAGATGGAGTGGCCAGCACTATCTTGAATCAACAGGATGAAGATAAGTGCTGGTCCTTTTATTGTGCTTCTGTGGCAAACCCAATGTCTGATACAGGTAGTTTCGATGAATTCCGGGAGATGTTAAAAATAAAGGACTCACGGGATAACCAGCAGAGTGAAGAAGGGGTGGACAGCAGACAAATGCAAAAACAACTGGATGATGCGAATGAAATACTAAGTAGGTTTACCATTCCGATAGAGGGGAAGGGATAGTTTGGATCTTTTCTCGATTGTTGGAAAAATTACGGTAAATGCATCGGAAGCAATAAAGGGGATCGATGAAGTATCCTCAAAAGGAAAAAGCCTGGCAGATCACCTGGGGAAGAACATACAGGATGCCGGACAGAAAATCAGCTCAGTAGGAAAGTCGCTGGCACCAGTATCGGCAGCGGTTGGGGGAGTGCTTATAGCAAGCACCAAGTCGGCAAGCACCTTTACTGATGGCATGGCAAAGATGTCCACATTGTTTGACACTACAAAAGTAAACGTTGGGAAATTATCAAAAGAATTTCTTGGATTGTCAAATGAGACTGGAAAGTCAGCAACGGAGCTTGCAGAGGCAGGATATCAGGCATTATCCGCATCTGTGCCGGTGGAAAAACTGGGAAAGTTCATTAAAACATCTGCAGATTTGGCGAAGGTTGGATTTACAAGCACAGCAACGTCTGTCGATGTGATGACTACCGCAATCAATGCGTATGGCATGGAGACAGAGGATGCAGATAAGATTGCGAATAATCTGGTAAAGACACAGAACCTTGGAAAAACAACAGTAGATGAACTTGCATCCAGTATGGGGAAGATTATTCCGACTGCATCCAGCATGGGCGTTAACTTAGACAACCTTTGTACGGCTTATACATTACTAACCAAACAGGGGATTGCAACTGCAGAAGCAACGACGTATGCCAATTCCATGTTGAATGAAATGGGGGATTCCGGAACGACAGTCGGCGGAATTCTGAAAGATAAGACGGGAAAGAGTTTTCAGGAATTAATGGCAGAGGGAAACTCTCTTGGTGATGCGCTTACGATATTGCAGGATTATGCTGCGGAGACAGGAACGAACTTCAATGAGCTTTGGGGAAGTTCGGAAGCCGGGAAGGCGGCGATTGCATTATTGAACGGCGGCGCGGATGAATTCAACAGTACGCTTGGACAGATGGCAGATTCAACAGATGTACTGGGAGAAGGGCTGGAAAAGCTGGATACACCATCCGCAAAGATATGGAAGGCATTAAACCGGGTAAAAAACACCGGCATCGAACTTGGCACAGCATTTTTATCGGCATTAGCTCCGACTATTGAAAAAGTAGTTAATGGGGTGGAAAAGGCAACAAAATGGTTTAATGGTCTGTCAGACGGGACCAAAACAACCATTGCGACTGTAATGGCATTAGTGGCCGGGTTGTCCCCGTTTCTTATCGTAGGCGGGAAAGTCATAGCAGGGATTGGAAGTTTTGTTAAGGTGATTCCCACGGTCATTGGGGGAATATCTACTGTGGCCGGGTTCCTGACAGGTACAATAATCCCTGGAATAGCAGCTGTGGTGGCAGCTATTGGATGGATTCCGATTGCAATAGCTGCAGTTATCGGGGTCATCGTATTACTATGGAACAAATGTGAGTGGTTCCGGGATGCCGTGCTGGCAGTTTGGGAGGCCATTAAAGAATTTTTTACAAGCTTCATTGAAACGATCGGCAGTGCGTTGTCAGATGCGTGGGAGGCCATTGTGAGCGCATTTGAGAGCGTTGTGCAGTGGTTCCAGGGAACCTGGGAAACGATAAAGGGAATCTTCGGGCAAATTGCAGACGGATTCCGCAGTGTATGGGAGTCTGTTACAAATCTGTTTATCTCCGTTGCTGAGGCTACTTCCGTCGCGTGGGAAGGTATAAAGAATGCTGTGCAGGTAGGATTGATGTTCATTGCGGAACTGATTTCTGCAGCTTTCCAATGGATCACATTGCCATACCGGTTTATTTGGGAAAATTGCAAGGACATCATTTTTGCAGCCTGGGAATACATGAAAACGGCAGTTTCAAATGCGCTGAGCGCTATATCAGGCGCTATTATGAACGTGTGGAGCGGCATTTCATCATTTTTAGCAATGGTCTTCGGAGTGATAGAAAATGTGGCTTCAAATGCATGGAACGGTATCAAGTCGGTAATCACCGCCGCGCTTAATTTTATACAGTCTATTGTAACTAACGTAATGAACATAGTTAAAAATGTGTTCGTGAATATATGGAGCGGTATCACATCGGTCATTGGAAACGCAGTTACAGGTATAAAAAATGTCTTATCCAATGGACTGAACGCGGCAAAAAATATAGTTACATCCATATTGGGGGCAATCAAAAATGCGTTTATCAACATTCTTGGAGGCGCTGCGAACATAGTAAAAAATGCAATTGACAAAATCAAGAGTTTCTTCAAATTTGACTGGGAACTTCCGAAGTTGAAGCTGCCACATTTAAATATTTCAGGAAAATTTAGTTTGTCGCCTCCATCCGTTCCAAGTTTTGGAATTGACTGGTATAAAAAGGCCATGGATGATGGTATGATTATGAATCAGCCGACAATCTTCGGGTTTAACCCTAAAACAAATGATTTCCTGGCCGGAGGGGAAGCAGGAAGTGAAACAGTTGTTGGGACCGGAAGTCTCATGGAGATGATTCGGATCGCGGTAGCGGAAGAAAATGCTGCCATGTTAGGCAAACTGAATCAGATGGCTTCTTTGATTGAATATTACTTCCCGGAAATGCTCAAAGCAATGAAGAAAGCAATCATATTAGACAGTGGGGTGTTGGTCGGCGAGCTGGCTCCAGAGCTGGATGCAGAGCTTGGAAAAATCTATATCAGAGAAGGGAGGTAGTGAAAGGTGGCCGATGGTGTAATATTTGGAACGAAGCATAGTTATGATGATTTTGGAATGATTCTTTCGTCTAAAGATATAGGTATTCCGGAGCCAAAGACAGAAACTGTAAGTATTATGGGGCGTGATGGAGAACTGGATCTGACAGATGCGTTAGGGGATGATGTAAAATATAAAAACAGAAACCTTCAGTTCACATTTTCATTAATCAATGGTGCAAAGGATTGGGCGGCGGTACTCTCGAAGCTGTCCAATTACCTGCACGGGAAGAGGATGCGGATTATATTGGATGCGGATAAGACCTTTTACTATTGGGGACGATGCACAATTAATAGCTTCAAAACAGATTGCACACTTGCGATAATTACGATAGATTGTGATGTTGAACCGTATAAAAGAGAGGTGAATTCTGCATCGGAGCCGTGGGAGTGGGATACCTTTAGTTTTGTCAATGGAATTATCTATATAAACGAAGTGACAATAAAGGGAAGCAGAGAAGTGAACCTAATTAACCAGGCAAAGGTCGTCTCGCCAACATTTGAATGCTCAGATGCGATGGAAGTGGAACACCAGGGTAATACATTCAATCTTCCGGCCGGGACAACAACTATTTACGATATCCGTTTGCAGGAGGGGGATAATTATGTGACGTTTACTGGGAATGGGACGGTTAAGATTAACTACAGAGGAGGGTCGTTGTGATGTACAGAGTACTTTGCGATGGGATCCCAATTTATGATTTGCGGGATGATGCGCTTATTCTGATTGATCCCAAAATTGATTTAGAGGTTAATAAGGCAGGTTCATTTACTTTTAAGATGCCGCCCCAGCATCCGCAATATGATTTGCCCAAGAAAATGATTTCCTGCGTTCAGGTATTCCAGGATGATGAAGAGATATTCAATGGTCGGATTACAGAAAGTAAGATTGATTTTTACAACAGAAAACAGTTATCTTGCGAAGGACAGCTTGCGTATCTAAATGACAGCATACAGCGGCCTGCGGAGTATCATCGCGTGACAGTTCGAGGGTATCTGGAGATCCTGCTTACGGAACACAATAAACAGGTCAATGAAGACAGGCAGTTTAAACTTGGGATAGTGACAGTTACAGATAACAATGATTCGTTGTACAGATACACGAATTACAATAGTACCATGAAAGAAATAAAAGAGGATTTGGTTGATGATCTTGGAGGGTATTTGCGTGTCAGGAATATCAATGGATCTGCGGTTTTGGATTATATTGCTGAATATGAAAATATCAACACGCAGACAATTGAATTTGGAGAAAACCTACTGGACTTCAGCAGGAATATGGATGTGACAGACATTGCAACGGCAATTATTCCGTTAGGATCAAAGTTGGAAGATAGCCCGATTAAAGCGCTCGACCAGAGGTTAACGATAGAAAGTGTTAACCAAGGGTCGGATTACCTTGCAAATGCCGCGGCGGTGGAAGCCTATGGGTATATTGTTAAAACGGTGACATGGGACAATGTGACTACACCGGAAATGTTACTCTATAAGGGCGAGAAATATCTGTCAGATTATCAATATGATGAAATGAATCTAGAAGTAAAAGCGGTTGATTTGCACTGCACAGACAGACAAATAGAACAGTTTAAACTGGGTGATAAGATTAGGGTGAGATCTTCCGTGCATGGCCTTGACCGGCTATTTCCATTGACAAAGATGACAATACAACTTAACAGCTTGTCGAATAACAGTTTCACCCTTGGGACGGTTGTAAATACAAAACTGACTGCGCGGTCGAATGAAATATTGTCAATGGCATCAAAAGCAATGGAGACCATACCAATGCCGTCAGCCATTGTAAAACAGGCAGTTGATCAGGCTACCGCATTGATTACGGCAGCAACACATGGTCATGTGGTTACAACTGCCAATGAACAATTGATTATGGATACAGATGATGTAAACACAGCCCAGAAAGTATGGCGTTGGAATGTGAATGGATTTGGATATTCATCAACAGGATATAATGGCACATATAAGTCTGCAATTACCATGGACGGATGGATTGTAGGGGAACGTATTGCAGCAAATTCTGTTAGCGCCGAGAAAATTGACATTACTTATCGGAATACGGTTGTTCAGGAAATTGCGGACGCAGAAGAGGCGGCAAGGAATGATGCAGAGAGTTATACGGATGGACAGCTAAAAAATTATTATACCAAAAGCGAAGTTGAGACGAGCATACAGAACACGAAGGACAGTGTCTTGTTATTGGCCCAGGAAACGGCAGAACAATGTGTGGAAGGGAAACTGAAGAACTATTCTACTTCTGCCCAAATAAAGGTTAAAACAGACGCTATTGAAGCGGAGGTCAGTAAAAAGCTTAATAGTTCAGAATGGGCGACGAAACTCAGGCAAAGCGCAACGGATGTGAGCATAGCCTGGAATAATATCTCTAAATATGTTCAGTTCGCCAATGGAGAATTACGCATTTACGACAGTGCCATTGAAGCATCACAAAAGCTACGGTCTATATTTAACAGTGACGGCGAACATTTTTATAGAGGCGGCTATTACGTCGGGAAGATCGGTACAAATCAATGGACATCAGATACGTCCCATAAGGGGCTGGTGTTCGATTTGGAAGAAAGTGGAAAATACATGGCATTCGCGCAGCGGCCGAGCTCGACTACAGGAAATTACAGTACAATGCTCTGCTTTTCGAGGGCGAACAGTATTTATGACGAATATGGACTGCACCTAGGCTGCAACCTTTATTGCCATGGGTATGAATTCCATGATATGAGAGTGGCGGGGGCAGCAGTGAAATATAGCAATACCTGGTATAACGGATACACGGGAACGATTCCGATATGCACTGAGATTTCGATTCAATCAGAAGGAGGGGGTGCTGTTTCATGGTCGTATTCTACGTCGAAAATCAGAGTGGCTAATGGTTTGATTGTTGGATATTGGAATTAGGAGGGATAGACATGGCATGGCCAGTAGTTCTTGAGAAAATTATTGACAATGAAAAAGCTATTGATGGTGTAAATTCAATGGAAAGCTATTCTGGAAAAGTAGTGTTTGAGAGGGGGGATCAGGAGGATGGGAAAGAAGGAACAGCCGATTGAAATATTGTTTGCAAGGGTTAAAAGCGAGATTATTACGGTGATGAATAACTCCGGGTTGCCAGCTTCGATGCTTGATCCATTGTTGTGTTCTGTACTGGTTGATGTCAGAAGTCAAGAGAATCTGGAATTGTTGAATTGTATCCGAAAACTGCAGGCACAGTTAGAAAAAGAAGAAGGTGATGAATAATGGCAAATATTGCAGCCTACATTGAACAGATCCAGAATGCCCGTTACGGGGAGCAGGTTAGATCCTCTATAATTAATGCGCTGCAAAAGGTAAATGATGATAATGAGGGGTATCAGGGATTAAAAACAGATGTGATTTCTGCTAAAAATGCTGTCGACCAGCAAGCCATTAGCATTGAAGGCAAATTGCAGGCCGCAGAGGAGGCTCTAACAGCGTTAACAGAAATAACGAGGGAAGCAGGTGTAGTGTCAACTGATCTGGCCGAAACTGTGTCAAACGCAGATCCATTGCTGGGGAATTTACAGACTGTCACGACAGAAGCGGATATAACAAAGGTTGATGTAGAAACTGCGGTGGTTGCAGCAAATGAAGCAAGGGAAAATGCAGAGGCCGTAAAGGGGAATCTTGAAACGGCAATTGCAGATAGTATCACAGAGAGATCACGGCTTCAGGCTGTGATTGATATAGCATCCACGGTCAATCCTGACATGGGGGAAATCGGTGATAAAATCGAAACGATCAAAGAGAATCTGGACACTGCAATTGCGAACAGTATTGAGGCAAGGTCACGGCTTCAGGGCGTAATTGATTCGGCTGAAGGGATAATGGGAGAGTTGTCCGGAGTGGTTACACAGGCAAGCGCGGTCAAACTGGATTTGGATAACAGTGTAACAAGCGCGAATCAGGTACAACAATCCCTGCAGACAGAGAATGATCTGGCAAATTTAAATCTTGAAGCGCTCAGGGGTGAAAACTCTACAAGTCAGGATATCATTGAGGCGGTGGATAAGATTGCAGTGATAAAGGATCTTTTTGCGAATAATGCAGGGGCTCACAATTCGATTTACAGGGGGAGAGATTTGACTGCCCTATATTCGGTTGATGAAATCTGTAACAGAATTGTACCGGGTACTTTTGAGGATTTGTACATAGGTGATTACTTTGACGTTACGATAACAACTCAATTTGGTGGTTCAGAAGTGGTTAGATTAATTCTGGCCGGATTCGATGTGTTTCTGGACAATCCGATTGCAAAACACCATGCAATAATTGTTCCGAAGGATTGCTTTAAAACATATGCAAAGATGAATGATACGAATGAAACTACAGGCGGCTATGTGGGATCTAAGATGCATACAACAGTTCTTCCGGTTTATAGTGAAGCGTTGAAAGCAATTTTTGATACTCATGTAATAACATACAGAGATGTTCTAACAACACGTGTGTCTAATACAACAGTAAGCTCTAATGCTGGAGCATCATTAACAGGGTGTGCAAATGAAAGTAGACTACATGATGTTACACTTAGACTAATGAGTGAAATACAATTCTATGGATCGAATATTGTAAGTTCCTCATATCACGACACGGGAAAGGCTTGTACACAATTCCCGTTATTTCGTTTGGCACCACATTTGAAAAATGCTGGAAAGGGGAACAACGGATATAGTACAGGACAATGGTTAAGCGCAGTGGTTTCGACAACTCAATTTGCTACATTTGATAGTGGACAGAGTGGCTATGCAGGGGCTAACAATAACTTAGGTGTCCGACCATATTTTTGTATCGGATAATAATGCTATCAGGAGATGTTTCTGGACGATTTAAACTAAAAGAGAGAGTGAGGAATATGAAAAAAATGGAAAAATTGAACTATGTTGTTAGCGTCATAGTAGGCGCTTTTTTTAGTTTCTTTGGGATACTGGCAGTGCCACTTGCGCTTCTCATACCCTGCAACCTGATTGATTATTTTACCGGGATGGCAGCATCTAAAATGCAAGGGCAGAAAATTACCAGTGATAAGTCATTTGCAGGTATCGTAAAAAAAATATCCATGTACGTGTTAATATTTGTGGGCTATGGGATTGATTGTATGATCGGATACGTGACGGCAACATTGCATATTGAAATGAAATTCCCATTACTATTTGCTGCTATAGTGGCAAGCTGGCTGGTTATCAACGAGTTGATCAGTATTACTGAAAATTGCGAAGCTACAGGGGTGACAATCCCCATTTTGAGCCCGGTGCTAAAATTTATTAAAAAGAAAATAGAAACAGTGACGGATATAGATATTGATTCAGAGGGCGCGTAGAAGTGTAGGAAGGAGAAAAGGTATGAATATTATTAATGCAAATTTAAAATTTGGAAAGATTGGCAATCGAAAAAAAACAAGAAGAATCATTGTCCATCATGCCGCGGCAACAAGCTGTGATGCCGCAACCATCCACAGATGGCATAAAGAGCGCGGCTGGGCCGGCGCAGGATACCATTTTTTAGTCAGGAAAGATGGCTGGATCTACAGCCTTCGGCCCATAGGGGCACTGGGCGCCCATGCCTCTGGAAATAACTCAGACTCCATCGGAATCTGTTTTGAAGGGAATTTTGATAAGGAAAAGATGTACCCAGCGCAGGTGGATGCCGGGCGGGAGCTGGTAGCATACCTGAAGGAGAAGTACAGGATCAGCAAAGTGCAGCGGCATAAAGATGTCGGGAGCACATCCTGTCCGGGAAAGAATTTCCCATTTTCTGATATCGTGGTGGGTAATACTGCCGGATCTGGGGCGACATCTACAGGCCCGGCAGTAACTGATCCAGATAAGACCGCGGGCAAGCTATCCGTCGATGGTTACTGGGGTAAGAAAACCACACTGAGATTGCAGCAGATCTTCGGCACGCCGGCAGACGGGATCGTGTCCAATCAACATCGCTGCTACAAATCCCAGAACCCGGGGCTTGACGGCGGCTGGGACTGGAAAGATGCTCCGGCCGGCGCTTCCCCGCTCATAAAGGCTATCCAGAAGAAAGTAGGCGCCACCCCGGACGGCCACATCGGCCCCAAGACCATAAAAGCCATCCAGAGATGGCTGGATTCTACTGCCGACGGAACCTTCAGTGCGCCCTCCGCTTGCATCAAAAAGCTGCAAGAGTGGTGCAATAAACAATAAAAAATTCGGAATTTTTCCTTTGGGGTAGGGGACAATTATTGAAGATATATATAATATAGAAGAAACAGGAAAAATAAACGCAAGAACATGTCTCAAAAATGTCTCATGGAAATTTGAAGAGTGCCGAATTACAAGAGGTACAAGGATTTTAAGCACTTGACTTTTAATCAAGTTGTCCGGGGTTCGAATCCCCGCACGCTCAGTATGCGATCAGTATCCGAACACTGGAAAAAGGCGGGGACTCAACATTTATGAGTTCCCGCCTTTAATTGTGCGCCCGGCGGCGCACGTTTCTGCTTTTGATGTGTGAGGTCTGCCGTGATGTATTCATCAATGTCGAAAACACAAGATATAGGAGTCAATACAAAGGCATAGTCAAATCTTGTAGTTGATAATATCAGCATAATTTTGTTATAATATAGGAAACTAATATATAACCATTTTCAGAAGGGAGTGAGGTTGTCATGGCAACAAAGAGTATCTTAAAGACTGTTCAGATAAAAGACAATAAAACCGCCGACAATTTCATAAAGGCATTTGAAGAATCAAAGAGCAACCCGAGAAAAGATGTTGAATATACTAGAAAATGTACAGAAATTGTAGGAGATGAAATCAAAGAGTTTTTTGATATGTAGGGAATATGTCTGAGTTTAAACAATTTAATTTAAGTAGTATATTAACGCAGCTTGGAGAGGAGAGGACGAAAAGGATACTCTCCTCTTTCTATTGTCCACTGAATAAAGATGTAGAGGAGTTTTGCAGGTCTAAAGCCATTGAGTTTTCTAAACGCGGCTTTGCACAGACATATCTGATTTTTTGGCAAGAAGGAATCGAGAAAGAATTCATTGGGTATTATACAATAGCAATGAGGCACTTTACCGTATGTAAAAAACACTTGAGCAACAAAATGTTCTCAAGGGTGAAGCAGCACGGTACATATGACAATTCTACCGGAGAATATATTATTTCTGCTCCGCTAATAGCTCAGCTTAGCAAGAATTTCGCAGATGGGAATGATACTTTGATTTCAGGAAGTGAGATTTTGCAGATGGCAATCGAACGTATTAGGAAGATTCAGCAGGAAATTGGAGGGAAATTTCTCTACTTGGAATGTGAAGAAAAAGAAAAATTATTAACGTTTTATGAGAAAAATAATTTTGTTTCTTTCGGGAAGAGAAAACTTGATAAAGACGAAACGAATTTAGAGGGAGCCTGTTTAATTCAGTTATTGCAGTATCAAAATTGATGAATGCCCTGTAACCGGCCATATATAATGGCAGATTACAGGGTATTTTTGCGCCGCATTGAGGCGGCAAACTAAGAAAAATTATTTCTTGCACACAATTATCTGCTGAAGCGAAAATTCCGGCAGACGGACAATGGTACCGTCTGCGTCCGCACATATTTCCAGTTCCTTTTTCTCCGGATATACAACCTCTGCCTGGGAGATCTTTCTTTGGAATTCCAACGAGCCCCCGTTTACCGGCGAGAGGTGCCCATGGAACTGTTTCGGCAGTGTGGAGATCTGATGGATGATATAAGAGTCTTCCGTTTCAAAATACGCTGTCCGGATCATATCCGGTGTTTCCGTGCGGTTGTGAAGTACAGGTTTTACATGTTCCATACAGATTAAGTCCTGGAACAGGCTGTACGGATGCCGGAAGCCCTCCGCTGATGCCATGGTGAAGAAATCAAATGCCAGATAGTAGACATTTCCGGCTCCGACTGCAT
>CANSCI010000007.1 GCA_947645355.1 uncultured Dorea sp.
GAAGGTGAACCTGCCTATGTGCTGGGACTCTGGGGAAATGGGTCAGATCTGTCTGTTGCAGGGCGGATGGGTGCAAGCCAGTTGTCGAATCTTTTGTTTGCCTATAAGGAGAAGATGGACAAGAATCGCTTCATTCAGAACCTGCTTCTTGACAATATGCTGCTGGTGGATGTATATAACCAGGCAAAAAAGATGAAGATTCCTACAGAGCTTAAGCGTATCGTATATGTCATTGAGATGAAGACAGAAGGGGAAAATCTGATTCTTGAGACATTGCGGGGACTGTATGCCACCGGTACAAGGGATTTTGTTACGGCGGTGGATGAAAAGCATGTTATCCTTGTAAAGGCGTTGGAAAATACAGAAGGTTACCGGGAGGTGCACCAGACTGCCAGGGTCATTACGGACACGCTGAATATGGAAGCAATGGTAAGTGTGCGTGTTGCATACGGGACACTGGTGGATGAACTCAGGGATGTGTCCAGATCCTACAAGGAGGCAAGTGTTGCACTGGAGGTGGGAAGGGTATTTTATGCGGAAAAAAATATCCTTGCCTATGACCGGCTGGGGATCGGAAGGCTGATCCATCAGCTTCCGGCGTCACTGTGCGAAATGTTTCTAAAAGAAGTATTTGAAGGGGATGCGGTGGATTTGTTTGAGGAAGATGAGTTGACGACGGTCTATACATTTTTTGACAACAACCTGAATATTTCCGAGACATCCAGGCAGCTTTATGTGCATCGCAACACCCTGGTCTACCGTCTGGAGAAGATTCAGAAAAGAACCGGGCTTGACGTGCGCGTATTTGACGATGCGCTGACCTTTAAGATTGCTATGATGGTGGCGGATCACATGCGGAACATGAGACTATAGCAGAAGGAGATAAAGAGATGGTGAAATTATACGACAAAGGAGTCTATCTGTTAAACGGAACAGAGATTGTAAAGAACGCAGAGGAAGTAAAGGCAAAAACGGGGCGGGATCTGTCTCAGAAAGAGGCGGCAGAATCTACCATGGCCTACCGTATCCTTGCTGACCACAATATTTCCGGGAATATGGACAGACTTCAGATCAAATTCGACAAATTGACTTCCCACGATATTACATTTGTGGGCATTATCCAGACAGCAAGGGCATCCGGGCTTGAGCGGTTCCCGATTCCTTATGTGCTCACTAACTGCCACAATTCTCTGTGCGCGGTGGGAGGTACCATTAATGAGGATGACCACATGTTTGGACTTAGCTGTGCAAAGAAATACGGCGGGGTCTATGTGCCGCCTCACCAGGCAGTTATCCACCAGTATGCCCGGGAGATGCTTGCAGGCGGGGGGAAGATGATCCTTGGGTCTGACAGCCACACCCGCTACGGCGCCCTTGGTACGATGGCTATGGGAGAGGGAGGACCTGAGCTTGTAAAGCAGCTGCTGAATAAAACTTATGATATTAAGATGCCTCAGGTAGTGGGTGTCTACCTGGACGGAGAGCCTGTGAAAGGCGTGGGTCCGCAGGATGTGGCTCTTGCCATTATCGGGGCTACGTTTGGCAGCGGGTATGTGAATAATAAAGTCATGGAGTTCGTAGGACCTGGGGTTGGAAAGCTGAGTGCAGACTTCCGGATCGGTATTGATGTTATGACTACAGAGACAACCTGTCTTTCTTCTATCTGGAGAACAGATGAGACGATCCGGGAGTTTTACGAGATCCACGGAAGGCCGGAAGATTATAAGGAACTGAATCCGGGAGAGGCTGCCTACTATGATGGTATGGTATATGTAGACCTTGGAAAGATCAGGCCGATGATCGCGATGCCGTTCCATCCGTCCAATGTATATACTATTGACGAGGTCAATGCAAACCTTAAGGATGTTCTTCACGATGTAGAGCAAAAAGCTCTTGTTAGTCTGGACAAAGCAGTAGATTACAGCCTCCAGGATAAGGTTGTGGACGGGAGATTATATGTAGAACAGGGAATTATTGCAGGCTGTGCAGGCGGAGGTTTTGAAAATATCTGTGCGGCAGCTGATATTATCAGAGGGCATTATATCGGGACAGATGCATTTACATTCAGTGTATATCCGGCAAGCACACCGATCTATATGGAGCTTGTGAAAAACGGAGCGGCAGCCGATCTTATGCAGGCTGGGGCTATCATGAAGACAGCATTTTGCGGGCCTTGCTTCGGCGCAGGGGATACGCCTGCCAATCAGGCATTTTCTATCCGTCATTCTACCAGGAATTTCCCGAACCGGGAGGGCTCAAAGCTGCAGAACGGACAGATTGCGTCTGTTGCACTTATGGATGCCCGTTCCATTGCGGCGACGGCAGCCAACCAGGGCTTTCTTACCCCGGCAACAGCTATGGATGTGGAGTATACAGGACAGAAGTATCATTTTGATGAGAAAATATATGCAAATCGTGTATTTGACAGCAAAGGGGAGGCAGATCCGTCTGTAGAGATCAAGTTTGGGCCGAATATTAAGGATTGGCCGTCCATGCCGGCTCTTGCAGAGAACCTTGTACTGAAGGTGGTGTCGGAGATCCATGACCCGGTGACTACGACAGACGAGTTGATTCCTTCCGGTGAGACATCCTCTTATCGTTCCAACCCGCTGGGGCTTGCGGAATTTGCGCTTTCAAGGAAGGATCCTGCATATGTAGGACGCGCAAAAGAGGTGCAGAAGGCACAGAAGGCAATTGAGCAGGGACGATGCCCGCTGGAGGTCCTGGAAGAACTTCGGCCGGTGATGACGAAGATCAAGGAGAGATTTCCGGAGGCCGGCGAGGGCAGCCTGGGCGTTGGAAGCACCATTTTTGCTGTGAAACCAGGAGACGGTTCTGCACGGGAGCAGGCGGCGTCCTGTCAGAAGGTTCTGGGAGGTTGGGCGAATATCGCCAATGAATATGCCACCAAAAGATACCGTTCCAACCTGATCAACTGGGGGATGCTTCCGTTTATCACTGAAGAAGATGATAAGAGCTTAAGCTTTAAAAACGGAGATTATATTTTTGTACCGGACATCAGAAAGGCAATTGAGAATGAGGTATCTGACATTCAGGCATATGTAGTAAGGGATGAATTAAAGGAGATCCGGCTCAAACTCGGGGATATGACAGATGCAGAGCGCGAGATTATTTTGAAGGGATGTCTGATTAATTATTATCGGGGATAGAATGATGAATTTGAAGCTTGGGACGGAGATTGATCAGATTTCCGTCCCAAATTAAATTACAGTTTCATGCAACACTTGACTTGGTTTTTGACTCTAATATACAAAGTCATGACAATGAAGTGCCAGAAGCCATATGTGGCAGGGAGGGCAGGATATGAGATGTGATGTGGATACATTTGCACAGATGTATGAAGCCATATACAAGGACCTGTACCGTTTCGCTCTGTGTATGATGAAGAATACTCAGGATGCAGAGGATGCCGTCAGCGAAGCGGTTTTGGCAGCTTATGAAAATATCCGCAAGCTTCGTGATGAGAAAGCATTTAAGAGCTGGATATTTACAATATTGGCAAATACATGCAGGAAAAAATTAAAGTTATTGAACACGAAATCCGGCGTTGAACAGGAGGGGGCTGTAAAGCAGCCGCAGCAGTGCCCGGACTATGCACTTGCACTGGACGTAAAGAAAGCGTTTTTTATTCTGTCCGAGGAGGAGCAGACGATCGTAGGGCTTTCTGTATTTGGCGGTTATAACAGTAAGGAAATCGGCGGAATGCTTAAGCTTAATGCTAATACTGTGCGGTCGAAAAGAAGCCGCGCCCTTGAGAAGATGGAATGTATATTGAGATGATACATAGACAGGAATGAAAAATGAAATGTATATTGAATGATATACAGGCATGAATGAAAGGAGTATGACTATGGATAAAAGAGAACAGCATATTCTGAACATGATAGAGGAAAAGACCGGCAATATCTCCGTGCCGGAAGGACTGGCGCCGGAACAGATGGCAGAGAAGCTTGCAGGAAAAGAGCAGGGCAGCAGGAAAAAAAGAAAGCGCAGGAGGCTGTATCAGCTTGCAGGATTGGCGGCGGCAGGTATTGCAGTCGTATCCGGGATCTGCCTGTACGGCTACATGGACCAACAGGAGGATGTGGTGATGCCGGCGCGGGAAGGCACGGTCAGCCGTACGATTGCAAGCGCAGGCAGTTATGATGAGATCTATAAATATATCGAAGCATATAATGCTTCATTGAATCAGGAGAATGGGATTTTTGATCTTTTCTCATCTACGAAAGAGACCGCACAGGTGGAAGACAGTGCAGTGGCACAGAGGGCGTCAGACGGCGGCGCCGGAGAAGCCAAACAGTCAGGCACAGGCGGCTATTCTGCTACAAATACCCGGCAGCAGGGGGTGGATGAAGCGGATATTGTGAAGACAGACGGAATCTATCTCTATGTTATGGCAGACAGCGGAGAGGAGCTGTCTATCGTGGATACAAGAGGATCCATGAAGGAAGTGGGAAAGATATCTTCGGGGAAAAATAATTACATTGAGGAATTCTATATGCTTCCCGAAGAAAAGAAAGTGGTTCTGATCTGTTCTTATAAGTCAGATTCCTATGCCAGAGATATAGAACCATATGCTCCGGCGTCTGACAGATATGAAAACAGCGGGCGGACAGAGGCAGTTACTTATGATGTCGGTGATGCAGCTAACCCGACGGAAATCGGGAGGATCACGCAGAGCGGATACTATGACTCTTCGAGAGTTTCTGACGGACATCTGTATCTGTTCAGCCGATACAGTGCCTGGGGGGATATCCAGAGAAATGATCCGAAGACATACATTCCGATGGTGGGAGATGAAGTCCTGCCAAAAGAGAATATTTTTCTTCCGCCGTTTCCGGAGGGATGTCAGTATGAGGTGGTGACGGCTGTTGACCTGGCAGAGCCGGACGAGGTCACAGACAGCAAGGCTATTTTTACTAAGGGCGGCAATCTGTATGTAAGCAATGAGAACATTTATTATTATGAGGAGGAGTGGAAGGAGTACAGCGATACGTGTACAACAACGATCCGGAAGCTTTCGTATTGTGACGGGGAGCTGAAGGCTGAGGGGCAGGGGTCTGTCAAGGGCTATATCAATGATTCTTTTTCTATTGACGAATACGACGGAAGGCTCAGGGTCGTCACAACAGTAGGTGAGGACGGAAATGCGGTATATGTGCTGGATGAAGGACTGAAGATCACGGGAAAGATCGAAGACCTTGCAGCGGGCGAGAGAGTGTATTCTGCCAGATTTTTTGGTGAAACAGGGTATTTTGTTACGTTTCGTGAGACGGATCCGCTGTTTTCTGTAGATTTTTCCGACCCGGAGCATCCGAAGGTACTGGGCAAACTTAAGATTCCTGGATTTTCAGAGTATCTGCATTTTTATGGGGAGAATAAGCTGTTGGGGATCGGAATGGATGTTGATGAAGAGACCCAGGTGACAGGAGGAGTAAAACTCAGCATGTTTGACATCTCAGATAAGGGGGATGTGAAAGAAATAGATAAATATGTCATTGACAATCTGTATGGTACGGATGTTGCATATGATTATAAGGGTGTTTTGGCCGATGCCCGGAAGAATCTGATCGGATTTGCAGGATATGCAGACGGCGGGCAGAAATATTACCTGTTCAGCTACGATGACGAGAAAGGGTTCCGGTGCCATATTGAAGAGATGACAAACGGAAGAGGGATCCGCGCCCCCAGAGGAGTGTATATTGAAGAGGTGCTGTATGTGGTGCAGGGAAATGTGATAGAGGCATATAGCCTGGAGTCGTACCAGAAGATAGACGACTTGATCCTGTAAGTGTGTCAAACTAATGTACTGTCTGCATTATATCCGCCAAACCTTCTTGGATATTCGCATATCTTCTTCGTTGGATTTTCTGGCAGCAGCCATGGCTGCCGCCAGAAAATCTGCGCTGCAGATGAACGAAAATCCTGCGGGAGATGATTCCACGGGGGAGGCTGCAGCTTTTTGCGGAAGGTGTGTTCAACAGCCGCAGTTTAGCGGATATTGCTGAGGCGGCTTTGCAGGATAGGACCTGCGACGACGGCGAGGATTATTTTTATAGCGTCTCCGAAGAGGTAGGGAAGTACGCCGATGGACAGGGCGGCTGTAAAGGGTATTTTCATCTGGACAGCAAGCCATGCGGTTCCGAAGAGGTAGGTTACGGCCATTCCAAGTATCATGCCTGCGGCGGCCGGAAGCTTCCGGCGGGGAAATTTGTTGATAAGCATTCCCTCTATCAGTATTAGGAAAAGAAAACCGATCAGATACCCTCCTGTTGGGCCGGCAAGCTTGGCGATTCCGCCGGAGAATCCGGAAAAGACGGGAAGTCCTGCAAGCCCGATCAGCAGGTAGACGACATAACTTAAAAGAGCGTCCTTCCAGTTCAGGATAAATACACTGATAAAAAGAACAAGGTTCGTGAGTGTGATCGGTACGGGGCTTACAGGAATTGGGATGGACAGGGGTGCGAGAATGCACGTTACAGCGGTTGTAAGAGCAACTGTAACCATGCGTTTTGTTGTGTTTTTTTCTTCAGTTTTTAGTGTCGTGTTTTGCATATTTGAGATTCTCCTTTTGAAACTATACCCTTCCGGGCGCTGCGTAGTTCACGGCTTCCGGGCAAAGTCTGTGTGCCCGGGAGTGTGTCAGATAATGGTCTTTATTATATTCTGTAAAAAATAGTTTGTCAACCAAATATAATAAATAGTTAACAATTTGGGGATGGTAATGCGCCTTTGACAAATGTATAGTATTTTGCAAATTTTATATAAAAATACAAAAAATCTGAAAATTAAGCTCGCGCATATTTGTAATAAATTAATTTATAAAAAATAAGAAAATAGTGTTGACAAATAAACGAAGCGGTGCTATTATGATATCAATCCAAAGGAAATCCGATAATAATAAATAAAGAAATCTGACGAGAAAGGATTTCTTTATAAAAGACCCAAGAAAAAGGGTACATTTAAAAAGTTATTATTAATGGAGACGGAGTATTTCATATGTCGGTGAGATACTGAACTTGGATAATAAAAGGAAGGAGGCTTAATCCGTTGGACAGTGCAAAAGAAACAATAACTCAATATGTCGGTGGTATGGCAGATAAAAGTTCCCGTAAGTTAAGCCTTTACCATAGAATATAAGCCGGTAATAAAGATGAAAAGAGAAGTCGGAGAAGATAAAACCGGAAGAGAAAGATTTACATCTGCGGACATATTGAAAAGAATACCACAAAAAATTCAAAGAGATTAGACGATGTGTAAAGAAACATTACCTGATCTGTCAGATTTATATGAAACATTGAGGGATATAAATAATGATATCAAAGATTGATAAATAAGATCCGAGACTTTGAGTTATAAATCGTTTATGAAAAGAAAACGGTTCAGGGAACAGGTAGTCAAAAGAGAATCCTCCGATTATAGAATAAAAAATGATAAAATTCAATATAAAATAGCCATTATAATCAAGAGAGATTGTAATGGCTATTTTAAGTGCGCCCGGCGCCAATGCTGGTGCAGTCTAATCAGTGACAGTCCGTCTGCACGGTTAATTACGGCAGCGCCCCTGGGTTCAGTAATATTTTTGTAATATTTGATTAACAAATTTCGTGTATATTTTGACAATACGCAGGCCTTATGATAAACTTATACCAGAAAAAATATAACAAAATACTATATTCCATATATTTTGAGGTGAGAGATTTGGATAAATATGAATATCGGGTAAAAACGGAACAAATGCTTGAGTACGCAGAGGGGAAGCAGTACAAAAAGGCAATGGAGATCGCGGATACGATCGACTGGCGAAGAGTAAAAAATGCATCTATGTTGAATACGGTCAGTGAGATTTATGAATTTAACGGGGAGTTTCAGAAGGGCCGTGACATTTTGTTCGTAGCTTACGACCGTGCGCCGGGGAGCAGAAAGATTATATACCGGCTGGGGCTTTTGGCTCTTAAGGTGAAGGATATAGAGGAGGCGTCGGATTGTTATGAAGAGTTTGTAAAGATAGCCCCGAAGGATCCGAACCAGCACATTTTAAAATATAAGATCCTGAAGGCACAGCGGTCTCCGCTTGCGGAACAGATTGCCGCCCTGGAGGATTTTAAAAAGGCTGAGTATGTTGAAAAGTGGGCGTATGAGCTGGCAAGTCTGTATCAGGAGGCAGGCATGACGTCAAAATGTCTGGAGGAATGTGATGATCTGATCTTGTGGTTCAGCGAAGGAAAATACGTCTATCAGGCAATGGAACTGAAGATGCGGTATAAGCCGCTTACGCCTCTTCAGCAGGAAAAATATGACAGCAGGCCCGGTGCGCCGGCAAGGCCTAAGGTGTCAAGGACGCAGAATCTGAAGACTCAGCAAAAGGCAAGTTCTGTCATGCAGACGGAAGAACTTTCTGTAAAGAAAGAGAAAGAGGAAGAGGAAGCGCCTGTACTTGAAGATGCAAAACCGGAAGAAGCGATCATGCCGGAAGAGGCGGATCTACATACTGACGAAGAACCGGAGGCGTTAAGAAGACAGCCGGAGGTTAAGCGGTCGCCGATCACAAAGGTGGTGAAGGGTGCAACGTTGGAAGAAGCCCTGGCAAATGGGGTTGCGGTTGCAAGCGGCCTGAATCTTAACATAGAAGAAGAGTCTATGGTTGAGAGGGAAGAGGAACTCCTGACAGGCGTTCAGATGAAGATTGAGGATATTCTGCAGGAATGGGAAGAAAAGCAGAAAGTGAATGCAGATGCCATTGAGGAACAAAAAAAGAAGGATGAGGAGAGGCTTAACCGAGAACGTGAGGAAGCACTGAGACGCAGAGAGGTGCAAAGGCTGGAAGCCGAACAGAAAGCGGCAAAAGCAGAGGCCGAGAGAAGGGCGAAAGAGGAAGAAGAAAGAGCAAGAGAGGAAGAGAAAAAGGCAAAAGAGGAAGAGGAGGCCAGGAAGGCAGCGCAGATAGAGGTGCTGAAAAAAGCCGCGAAGCCGCAGGCCGCGAAACCGGATGAAAAGGAGCAGAAGAGGATATTAGAAAGCAAGACACAGAGATTGCCGGATGATATCCTTGAGTTGGTTGAGCAGCTGGAAAGCAGAGTCGGCGGAGCAGATATAGAGGAAGACATGGATGATGATGACGACCTTGAAGCAGAGGTTTTTGGCGGCGCCGAAAATGATTTTGCAGGCGGGGACTTTGACGTGTCGGACGATTTTGAGGCAGAGGAAGATTACGCGGAAGCTGTTTATGATGAGCAGGATTTTGCAGATGATGATTTTGCAGAAGACTTTGCAGAGGAAGATTATGCGGAAGGGTTCGAGCCGGCAGAGTATGATGAAGACGATTTTGCAGATGATGAAGAACCGGTAGAGGATTCTGTTCCGGAGGGATTGGAAGCAGAAGAGGACTTTGTGGAGGAGGATCTGGAAGAAGAAGATTTTGCAGAGGAAGATCTGGAAGAAGATTTCGTGGAGGAGGATCCGGAAGCAGAAGGTTTTGCGGAGGAGGATCTGGAAGAAGAGGACTTTGCGGAAGAAGATCTGGAAGAAGACTTTGCGGAGGAGGATCTGGAAGAAGAGGACTTTGCGGAGGAAGATCTGGGAGAAGAGGACTTTGCGGAAGAAGATTTTGAGGAGGCTGAGTTCGAGGAAGAAGATTATGAAGAGGAAGGATATATAGAAGACTTTGGAGAGGATGAGTTTGATTCGGAAGGCTTAGAGGATGAGTTTGACGAGGACGAGTTCGACGAGGATGAGTTTGATGAGGACGAGTTCGAGGAAGAAGAGTTTGAAGAGGAGGATTATCCGGACGAGGACGAATTTGAAGAAGAAGAGGAAGAAGACTTTGACGTGGAGAAGTTCCTTGCAGAAAATATCCCTGGGAAGTCTGACGCAGACCAGTCTCTCGAGATTGAAGAGCCTTCAGAGGCTGAGATCCAGAAGAGGATCAAGAAGTCTAAGGGCGGCGTTCCGTTTGATACAGGTTTTGTTGTTACCGGGCGTTATGACTTAAGCGCGACCAGCGAGATCGGCCTGAAAGCCGGACTTACGGAGGAGCAGAAGAAACTGTTCTCATATTTTGTTCCGGTGCGCGGTATGAGTGAGCAGATCGTGGAGGTACTTGACAATGACCGGCGGGCACAGAGGGAAGGAACATCCAAGACAGGCAACCTGCTTGTAATTGGAAGAAAAGGTTCAGGGAAGACAGTGTTGGCTGTGGATATAGTAAAAGCGATCCAAAAGCAGAGGAACTTAAAGCAGGGCAAGGTTGCGATCGTGACCGGTGATTCCCTGAATAAAAAGGAACTTGCCAATATTATCCAGAAGCTGCGCGGCGGGGCAATTATTATCGAAAAGGCAGGGAAGCTGAATTCAAGGACGATCAAAGAGTTGAGTTACCTGATGGAGAAGAAGACAGGAGAGATGCTTTTCGTACTGGAGGATCAGAGGAAGCCGCTTGAGAGGATTCTTACGGCAAATCCGGACTTTAAGAGAAAATTTACTTCCAGGATGGAGCTTCCGGTATTTATTAACGATGAGCTTGTGACCTTCGGACAGACCTACGCAAAAGAAAATGGCTATAAACTGGATGAACTTGGTATTCTTGCGCTGTACAGCAGAATTGATGTTATGCAGCGGGAGGATCATGCGGTGACAGTTGCCGAGGTAAAGGAAATTATGGATGAAGCGATTGCCCATTCCCAGAAGGCAAATGTGAAGCATCTGGCAAGGCGGATGTTTGGTAAAAGTACGGACGAATCCAACAGGGTGATCCTGAAGGAAGAGGATTTCAAAATCTAACAAAAACAGAGAGTTTTGACAGATAAGATTTGTCAAAACTCTTTCTTTTTCTGCCAATATAAAGTATAATTAATTCATTATTATATTGGAGTGTAAGAAGGTGGAGATATGGTAAAAAAGAAAAAGAAATCATATGAAATTGGGGAACTTGACCAGTATCTTTTTGGGCAGGGGAATCACTATGAGATCTATAAGAAACTGGGTTCCCACAGAGTAAAGAATGGAAAGCGGGAGGGAGTTTATTTTGCTGTATGGGCGCCTCATGCAGCGGCAGTGTCTGTAGTAGGTGACTTTAACGGATGGGATATGGAGGCAAATCCCATGGAGCGGGAGGAGCCGCTGGGGATCTATACTTGTTTTATTCCTGGTGTAGAAGAGCATGCAATGTACAAGTATTGTATTGAGACTTACAAGCATGAGTACATTTTTAAGGCAGATCCGTTTGCGAACTATGCAGAGGTCCGGCCGGGGACAGCCTCCAGGGTAGCGGATATCCGCAATCTTAAATGGACAGATGAAAAATGGATGGAAAGCAGGAAGGCGTGGGATCATAAGAAAGAGCCGATGTCAGTCTATGAGGTTCATATCGGATCCTGGAAGCGCCATATCGGGCGGGAGGACGAAGGCTTTTATACTTACCGCGAGTTTGGGAAAGAGATCGTAAAGTATGTAAAGGACATGGGGTATACACATATTGAGATCATCGGAATTGCAGAGCATCCGTTTGACGGCTCCTGGGGTTATCAGGTTACGGGGTATTTTGCGCCTACGTCCAGATATGGGACGCCGGAGGATTTTGCGTGGATGGTCAATTATCTCCATCAGAATAAAATCGGCATTATCCTTGACTGGGTACCGGCACATTTCCCGAGGGATGCCCATGGGCTGGCTGATTTTGACGGGACGCCGACCTTTGAGTATGCAGATCCCAGACAGGGGGAGCATCCGGATTGGGGAACCAAGGTTTTTGATTTTGGGAAGAATGAGGTTCGCAACTTCCTCATCTCAAATGCTTTATTCTGGATCGAGTATTTCCATGTAGACGGCCTGCGCGTGGATGCCGTTGCGTCTATTCTGTACCTTGATTACGGCAAGCAGGCCGGACAGTGGGTGCCGAATAAATATGGCGGACATGAGAACCTGGAGGCAATTGATTTCTTCAAGCACCTGAATTCTGTGATTCTGGGAAGGAATCCCGGGGCACTGATGATTGCCGAGGAGTCGACGGCATGGCCGAAGGTTACCGGTGATGTGGAAGAGGACGGACTTGGGTTCAGCCTGAAATGGAATATGGGCTGGATGCATGATTTTACGGAGTATATGAAGCTTGACCCGTATTTCCGCAAGGACAACCATAATCTTATGACCTTTGCCATGAGTTATGCATACAGTGAGAACTATATTCTTGTGCTGTCCCATGATGAGGTGGTGCACCTGAAATGTTCCATGTTAAATAAGATGCCCGGGCTGGGGTTTGACAAATTTGCGAACCTGAAAGTCGGATATGCATTTATGATGGGGCATGTGGGCAAGAAGCTTTTGTTTATGGGGCAGGAATTTGCACAGCTTCGTGAATGGAGCGAGGAACGGGAGATTGACTGGTATCTGCTGGCCGAGAAGGAGCATCAGGCAATACAGAACTGGATGCGGGATCTGCTTCACCTTTACAGGAAGAAAAAAGCTTTATATGAGATGGATGCCTCCTGGGAAGGCTTTGAGTGGGTCAACGCAGATGATGCATACAGAAGTATTTTCAGTTTTATCAGACATTCAAAGGACGGTAAGAAGAATCTGCTTTTTGTGTGCAACTTTACTCCGATGGAGCGCTCAGATTACCGCGTCGGTGTTCCGAGGAGGAAGCAGTATAAATTGATTCTGAACAGTGATGAGGAGAAGTACGGCGGAACAGGAGAGGAGAGACCGCTTGTATATAAGGCTGCGGCGCAGGAGTGCGATGGGAGGCCGTATTCCTTTGCTTATTTTTTGAAGCCGTAGGGGGTGGATGTGTTTGTGTTTTTGGCGGGTCCTAAAACCTAAGTGTCGGGGTTGTAATGGGATGGCCATTTACATCCCGGACTCTAACTATTTCGGCATGGATTTTCCAGGGCTTTTCACTTACCTCTGCAGCACTGCCCGGTACCCTCCATACGGCCGTGCATGCGCCCCAAAGCTGCTGCTGAGCGCCGGGATGCGGGCTGCCGTTCGGTTTTCTGTTCTTGGCGTGCTCCGCTGTTTATTGCTTCTGGGGTGTCGTGTTTTTTTATTGGCATGCTGTCTTGTATTTATTCCCGGGTTATTGTGTGCTATTCCTGGGTGTTGCCGGAAGGTTCCTCGCTGCCGGGATCTTCGCCGGCGGCGCCGGAGGTGTCAGGCTGTGCATCCTCGCCGGAGGAGTCATTGCCTGCGCTATCGCCGGTCTTGCCGCCGGTATCATCACCGGAGGTGTCTTGCGGTGTATCGGCGTTGTCGGAGGAGCCTTTGTCTTCCTCCGGGGAAGATGACTGTTCGGTGTCTTCTTTATCGTCACTGCCGCCGAAGAGATTTTTGAAGAAGTTGACGATCTTATCCCACCATCCTTCGGTATCGGTGTTTTCTACTTTTTCTTTGATGTCGTCCAAGGTACTGTCGGTGACGATGTTGCTGCCCAGGATGTCCTCATTGGTGTTGTTCAGGATGCCGCCGTCGTCACTGCCGCCGCCGAAGATTCCCTTGATGGAGTTCCAGAGCTTTGTGAAGAAGCCCTCGGTTTTGCCTTCCAGGTTCTCGAGAGTATCCTTTAAGGATTTGACGTCATAATCGTACTGTGCGATCTTCTGCATCAGGGCTACGATTTTGTCGATCTGTTCGTCGGTAAGGGAAACATTCAGGTTGTCGGCTGCTTTATTTACAGCGTCAGTGATCTCGCCTTCCTCGGACAGGTCATTTTCGATTACGTCCTGTTTGACGTCGTTCATTAAGTCGGTGGCTTCCTTCTGACCGATAGAGTCTGCCAGTTCGCCGGTAGTTACAAGTTCTTCGGTAGCGGCGGCCTTCTGGCCTTCGTCCAGTTCCTCGCCGCTGGCAGTCTCGTATGCCATCATAATGCCGGTCAGTGCGCCGGTGCCGGAGACCTCAATAGGTGAGGCGGCAACAACGTTGCAGTTCTCCACGCCGGAGGTCATCAATGTGCTGGCGATCATAGAACTGGTTACGAATGTAAGATTGGCGGTCTTTACCTGAATGCCGCCGCTCTCTGTAGGCTCTACATAGGAGCAGCTGTAGGTTCTTGTTCCGATCTGTGCCTCTGTGGCAATGCCTTCCATATATTTCCTCTCATCGGCATTGGTTACCTCAATGGTCTCTACCTTATCTGCGCTTGTTCCAAAGTATTCATACATGGAGTTCTTCTGCTCGTCAGAAAGGTTGGCGCCCAGCGTAACGACCTTGGAACTGTCTGCTTTTGCCACCATCGGCAGGTTTGCAAAAGCTGCGGAAAGTATCATAATAAACGGTATAATTTTTTTAAACTTTTTCATAGTGCAGGTGTTTTCACCATTCCTCCTTTATCTCTGTATTTTGAAGTTTGTTCTATCCTAATATAACATATACATATTTATTTGCAAATAAATTATGCCTTAACAATTTCTGAAGATTTCATTTAGGCGTGATTCGAGGACGGCCTCGTCCAGCAGGCCGCTGAAAAAAGCAAGCAGGACGCCGTTGTGAAACAGTGCGAATGCAGGGACAATGTCCGCCTCAAATTCATCAGCCAGTTCCGGGGATTCCTCGATCTCTACTTCGCAGAACCGGTATCGTCCCTCATAACGCTTTGAAATGTCTTCTGCAATAGGTCTCATCATGGCGCATTTACTGCACCAGAGTGCATGAAACATGACAAGGACAGGGAGCGGGCTTGCGGTCACCTCGCGCTCAAAATTATTTGTCGTTACATGTAGCATGGGTTGTCTCCTCCATCACTTTGTCCGGCAGTCTGCATCCAGGTTCAGGATGCTGTAAACTTCTTGCATGGATTTGATGAGGCATGACAGAAAGCAGCCCATGCCTTTTTTATGATAGGTCATCGCACAGATCCTCTGTTTTAAGTTCCGGTTCCTTTTTCTTCCCATTTGCATCCTCCGGGACAAAAATTCTCAGTATTATTATATGCATACAGCATGGACAGATTGTCTTTTGGCAATTAATTTGCAGATGGGATGATTCATGGAAGAGAATTTTTCCTCATATTCTGTCATTATGTTTCCCGTGTTCATGGAAGTGTCGTTGTGAAGGTCGTAAGTACAGGCAGCCATGTACCAGGTATGGGATTGTTCGAGCTGTCCCACAGAGAAGTCAAAGAGCGTGCGGTTGTCCGTTTTGAATTCTACCTGACCGCCGGCCGACAGGATCTGATCGTACCTGTGGAAATATTCTGCGGAAGTCAGCCGTCTTCTCGCGTGCCTTGCCTTTGGCCATGGGTCGGAAAAATTGAGATAGATCCGCGACACCTCTCCCGGTGCAAAGACGCCCGGCAGGTCGGCTGCATCCATGCAGATAAAGCGAAGATTGTCCGGGAGGTTCCGGCAGGGCTCTGAGACGGTATCCGCTTCTGTTTTTTCGACGGCGCGCAGAAGGACGCTGGAGTAGCGTTCAATACCGATATAATTGATCTTCGGGTTCTGCCGTGCAAGGGTAAGGATAAACCGCCCTTTTCCCATTCCTACTTCTATGTAAATAGGGTTATTGTTTTTGAAGACGGTTTCCTGCCACTTTCCCCTGCAGGAGATTTCGTCTTTTATGACGAGAGGAGACTGGGCGAGAACGCCCTCGGCGCGTGGTATATTTCTTAGTCTCATATGGTAATCCTTTCCTTTAAAATATAGGGTTTCAGCCCTTTTCAGTTTAACTTTTGAAGGGAGAAAAGTCAAATTATAAAAAATATGTTAAAAATGTTAAAAAAATATATTCAAACACGTGATTTTTCAACAAATTTACCATAGCTTTTTTTGGAAATCGGTGTATTATGATACGTAGATAAAAAAGAGATAAAAATGAGCTGTAAATAACTAAAATTTTAGTAGAAGTGGAGGAAATTTATGGACTCTGTAATCAAACAATTATCGGAGATCGAAGCTACGGCAGAGGCGATCGTAGACCATGCCGAAAAAGAAAAGCGGGAGATCGAGAAAAGGATCCAGGAGGAGAGGAACCAGTTCGATCATGAGCTGGAAGAAAAGACCCAGGAAAAACTAGCAGCGATCCGCGCAGAGGCCCAGGAAAAAATGGATCAGATCTTAAGTGAGCAGAGGCAGAAAAACCGTTCAATGCTTGATAACCTGAGGAAGGAATATGAAGAAAATCATGCATCCTATGCCCGGGAGATCGTGGATCATATAACAGAGGTGTAAAAACATGGGTAATGTTATGTCTTATAGTGGGATTGTCACGAAGGTCCGTGCTATGCAGGCAAAGCTTCTTACAGATCAGGATTTTGAAAATATTGCCGGCCTTGGCAGTGTGCCGCAGGCTATTGAATATCTGAAGGAGAAGCCGGCGTATGCGGGGTATATGAATAAGCTGGATGCATCTCTTTACCACAGGGGGAATGTGGAGAAGGTACTGTATCAGTCCTTGTTTGACGACTGGGCAAAGATGTACCGGTTTGCGGGGATGGAGCAGAAGAAGTTTTTGAAGGTGTACTGGAAGAGATATGAGGTGGATCTGATCAACTACTGCCTCAGGATCGTATTCAACCATTATGACAAGCCCTTTGATCTGGATTATAAAAAAGATTTTTTTGACCGGTATTCACAGATTTCCATTGACAGGCTGATTACATCAAGAAATGCCGATGAACTGGTGGAGAACCTGAAAGGTACCGAATATTATGAGCCGCTGAGAAAGATCAAAGAGTCCGGCGAGGCAACTCTTTTTGATTATGACCTTGCATTGGATCTTTATTATTTTTCGGTGATGTGGAGGAAGCAGAGGCGGAATCTGAAGAAGAAGGAGTTGGAGCTCTTTACCCGTGACTGCGGCACGAAGATTGATCTTCTGAACCTGCAGTGGATATACAGGGCAAAAAAATATTACCATATGGTGGCGCCGGATATCTATTCGCTGACCATTCCGATCCATTACCGGCTGAGTGTGGAGGAATTCAAGGCTCTTGTAGAGGCACCCACGGTGGAGCAGTTTGAGAATCAGGTGAAAACCACATATTATGCAAGGAGATACCATTATACCGGTGAAAAGAGAACGCTGGACCAGTTGTATAAGGAATGCCTGAGGCTATTGTACCTGTCAGACAGACGCAGGAACCCCTATTCTATAGCAACCGTCAGCACATACTTATTTTTAAAAGAGGAAGAGCTATACAGGCTGACAACGGTCCTTGAATGTATCCGGTACGGATTAACGCAGCGTGAGACGCTTGTATACTTAGGAGGGGCGCAGCAATGATTGTTAAAATGAAATTTTTAAGCATCAGCGGACCACGGGTAGATATTGACCGTGTCTGCGACAAGTATTTGTCAAAATATGAGATGCAGCTTGAAAATGCGGTGGCAGAGTTAAAGACTACAGATAACCTGCAGCCCTTTGTGGAGGTAAACCCGTACAGGGAGCCTCTGGCGAAAGCAGAGCAGTTCACTGCCCTGCTTGGGGATACAAAGGCGCATGCGGACGTGGTAATGACTCAGGATGAGATGATGAACCTGATCCGGGACGTCAACCATGATTATCTGGATCTCCAGGAGAAGAAGGAACTTCTTAAAAAGAAAATGGATGACCAGAAGGAGAAGCTGAATGTGCTTGAGCCGTTCTGCCCGCTTGGGATCGATCTTCATAAGGTGGCGCATTACCGGTATATGAAGGCCCGCTTCGGCCGTATTGCGGTGGAATATTACCGGAGGCTTGAGAAATATCTGTTCGAGGATCTCAACGCAGTATTTATAGAAGGAACGAGAAACGAAAATTATGTATATGGAGGATATTTTGTCTCCAACCCGGAGGTCAGCAAGGTAGACTCCGTGTTTAATTCCCTCCATTTCGAGAGGATTGCCCTTCCGGCGGAATACATCGGCACGCCGGCAGAGTCCTGTGAGGATCTTTGCAAAGAGATCGAGAAGACACAGGAGGAAATAGAAGCCATTGACAAGGAAGTAGAAGGGCTTATGGTGCGCAATGCATCCAGGCTTCTGGGGGCGAGGAAGCGTCTGGAGGAATTGTCCAATATCTTTGATGTAAGAAAGATGGCGGCACGGATTGAAGAGGGAGACAGCAAGGAGGATTATTATATTCTCTGCGGCTGGATGGGCGAAGAGGACGTACAAAAGTTTTTGGATGAGACGAAAGATGATGACCGGATCTTTGTTGTTGTAGAAGAGGACCGGGAGAAATTTTTCGGAGAGCCGCCCACAAAGCTTAAGAACCCGAAATTTTTTAAACCATTTGAGATGTTTATCCGGATGTACGGGCTTCCGTCTACAAATGAACTGGATCCGACTGTTTTTGTGGCGGTCACGTATACTTTTATCTTCGGGGCTATGTTCGGGGATGTGGGTCAGGGCTTCTGCCTGTTTGCCATCGGCGGCATCCTGTACCTGACTAAGAAAATGAACCTTGCAGGGATTATATCTATTGCGGGAATCTTTTCTATGTTTTTCGGGTTTATGTTCGGAAGTGTTTTTGGTTTTGAGGATGTGCTGCCGGCGCTGTGGCTGCGGCCTGCGGAGGCAATGACCAACCTGCCGTTTATCGGGCAGCTGAATACAGTCTTTATTGTAGCTGTGGCATTCGGCATGGGGCTGAACCTTCTGGTGATGCTGTTCCAGATCGCAAATGCCGTCAAAATGCGGGATCTGGAGAATCTGTGGTTTTCCCATAACGGGGTAGCCGGCCTTGTATTTTACGGGTTCCTTGTACTGACGGTAGTGCTTTATATGACCGGGCATAAGGTGCCGGGGAATGCGCTGATGACCATATTCCTCGGGATTCCGATCCTGATGTTTGTGTTTAAAGAACCTCTTGGCAACCTGGTGCAGCACAACCACAAAAAGATCGAGGGAGGCAAGGGAATGTTCCTGGTGCAGGGCTTCTTTGAATTGTTTGAGACGATGCTGAGTTATTTTTCCAACACGCTGTCCTATGTACGTATCGGGGCATTTGCAGTGAGCCATGCGGCAATGATGGAAGTAGTGCTGATGCTCTCGGGGGCAGAGGGCGGAACGCCGAACTGGCTCGGAGTGATTGCGGGAAATATCTTTGTCTGTCTGCTGGAGGGCCTGGTTGTAGGAATCCAGGTATTGAGGCTTGAATACTATGAGCTGTTCAGCCGGTTCTATAAAGGAAGCGGAAGAGAATTCCATCCATTTAATCATCATACAAAAGAACATTAATAATCCAAATATGAGGAGGATATGAATCATGACATTAACAGTGAAATTATTACTTATTGCAACGCTGGTACTCAGCATTATTGTTCCGTTCGGATATTATCTGCTCGGCGAGAAATCAAAGGGGCGCTACAAAAGGGCAATCGGGGCAAACACATTTTTCTTCTTCGGAGCAATGGTGATCGCAGGGATCATGATGTTCGGCGGTGATACGGTGCATGCCGCAGAGGCTGCCGGCGGGGCTGCATCTAATGCTGTCGGGTTCGGATATCTTGCTGCCGCACTTTCAACCGGTTTATCTTGTGTGGGCGGCGGTATTGCCGTAGCAAGCGCTGCAAGTGCTGCACTTGGTGCGATCAGCGAGGACTCCAGTGCACTTGGAAAGTCACTGATTTTCGTAGGTCTTGCGGAAGGTGTGTGTCTGTACGGACTGATCATCTCCTTCATGATCCTGGGTAAATTGTAATATGAAGATGTATCTGATCAGTGATAATGTCGATACATTGACAGGGATGAGGCTGGCAGGAATAGACGGGGTTGTAGTCCATGAAAGGGAAGAGCTCCGCAGGGCGATTGAGGCTGCCATGGATGATAAGACAGTGGGGATTATTCTCCTCACAGAGAAATTCGGGCGTGAGTTTCCGGATCTGATCGATGAGATCAAGCTGGAACGTACCATGCCGCTTCTGATCGAGATCCCTGACAGGCACGGAACCGGACGTAAGAAAGACTTTATCACATCTTATGTAAACGAGGCAATCGGGTTGAAATTGTAGCTGCTGTTTTGCCGTATACTTATGAACTGTAAGAAAATATAGGAAGAAGGTGTCAGCCTTGACGTTAGAGGAAAGGATATTACATCTGCGTGTTGCGGTGATGGAGGAAGCCAGGGCAGAAGGAAATGCAATCATGAAACAGCATGAGGATGCACTGAAAAACGTATTCGAGCAGCACAAGGCAGAGGGAAAGCGACAGTCGGAGACGCGTATTAAGGCAGAGGGCGTCAACGCGCGCCAGCAGCTTAATATGGCCATGTCCAAGGCACAGCTTGAGCTGAAGCGTGAGATTGGAAAGACCCACAAGGAGTTGAAGAAAAAGCTGTTCCATGAGGTGGAGCAGACGCTTCAGGATTTTATGAAGACAGAGGAATACAGGGGGCTTCTTGTAAAATATATTGAAAAAGCAGCTCAGTTTGCAGGCGGGGAGGAGATGACCATCTATATCAATCCGACAGATGCAGACAAGAAGGAGTACCTGGAGGAGCATACGGGTATGCAGCTTACTGTGAGCAAGGAGGACTTTATCGGCGGTGTGCGCGCAGTGATCCACAAGCGCAACATTCTGGTTGACCATGCATATAAAGGGGCTCTGGAGAGTGAATACCAGAAATTCTTATTCAAGGGAGGTGCGGGAATTGGATAGTGTAAAAACCGGAAAGATCTACGGTATCAATGGACCCGTTATTTACCTGAAAGGGAAGAATGGATTCAAGATGTCAGAGATGGTCTATGTAGGGGAGGAAAAGCTGGTAGGCGAAGTCATTTCCCTGGATAAAGATATGACCACCATTCAGGTGTATGAGGAGACCTCCGGGCTAAAGCCGGGGGAGGAGGTTGCAGCATCCGGGGATGCGGTGTCGGTAATGCTGGCACCGGGAATCCTTGATAATATTTTTGACGGAATCGAGCGCCCTCTTGAGCGTATTGCAGACAAAGGAGGAGCTTTTATTACCCGCGGAGTCAGTGTGGATTCCCTGGACCGCACCAGACTTTGGGATACCCATATTACCGTGAAGCCCGGGGATGTAATTCACGGGGGGACAATTATCGCAGAGGTGCCGGAGACGCGTGCCATTGTACACAAATGTATGGCTCCGCCGGATGTAGACGGGGTCGTGACAACTGCGGCGGCGGACGGACAGTATACGATCGATGATGTCCTGGTTACGGTAGAACTTACAGACGGCGGGAAGAGAGAGCTTACTATGACCCAGAAGTGGCCGATCCGTGTGCCGAGGCCGGTGCACAAAAGGTATCCTGCAAGTATTCCGCTTGTAACAGGACAGAGGATCCTTGATACGATGTTCCCGATCGCAAAAGGGGGGACGGCTTCCATCCCGGGAGGGTTTGGAACAGGCAAGACAATGACCCAGCATCAGATTGCCAAGTGGTCGGATGCAGATATTATTATCTATATCGGGTGCGGAGAGCGCGGAAATGAGATGACCCAGGTTCTGGAGGAATTCTCGGAGCTTGTAGATCCCAAGTCAGGCAATCCTTTGATGGACCGCACGACTCTGATCGCGAATACCTCCAATATGCCGGTAGCTGCCCGTGAGGCTTCCATCTACACAGGGCTTACACTGGCGGAGTATTATCGTGATATGGGATATGATGTGGCCATTATGGCAGACTCTACGTCCAGATGGGCGGAGGCGCTGCGTGAGTTGTCCGGGCGTCTTGAGGAGATGCCGGCTGAGGAAGGCTTCCCGGCGTACCTGGCATCCAGGCTGTCGGCGTTCTATGAGCGTGCGGGCATGATGCAGACACTGAACGGATCTACCGGATCAGTTTCGATCATCGGCGCGGTATCCCCGCAGGGCGGTGATTTCTCAGAGCCGGTAACTCAGAATACGAAACGTTTTGTCAGATGTTTCTGGGGGCTTGATAAGTCGCTGGCATATTCCAGGCATTTTCCGGCTATTCACTGGCTGACCAGCTACAGTGAGTATCTGAATGATCTGAGCGGCTGGTATTCCGATCATGTATCTCCGAAGTTCGTGGACTACAGGAACAGGCTGATGGCGCTTCTCAATCAGGAGAGCAGCCTGATGGAGATCGTAAAGCTGATCGGCGGAGATGTGCTGCCGGATGACCAGAAGCTGGTGCTTGAGATCGCGAAGGTGATCCGTCTCGGCTTCCTGCAGCAGAATGCGTTCCACAAGGACGACACTTGCGTGTCCATGGAGAAGCAGTTTAAGATGATGGATGTGATCCTGTATCTGTATAAGACCAGCAGGAAGCTGGTAGCTATGGGCATGCCCATGTCTGTGCTCAAGGCAGAGGGGATCTTTGAGAAAGTGATCGCCATCAAATATGACGTGCCCAATGACAATCTTCAGATGTTGGATCTGTATAAACATGATATTGATGAGTTTTATAATAAAGTGATTGAGAAAAATGCTTAAGGAGGGAACCGGTTATGGCAATTGAATATCTTGGACTAAGTAGTATTAACGGACCTCTTGTTGTACTGGAAGGGGTACAGGATGCATTTTTTGATGAGATCGTTGAGTTTGTGGTAGACGGACATATCCGGAAGATGGGGCGTATCGTAGAGCTCAACAAGGATAAGGCAATGATCCAGGTGTTTGAGGGGACGGAAAATATGTCCCTTGTGAATACGCACACGAAGCTCACCGGACATCCCATGGAGGTGGCGGTATCCCCGGATATGCTGGGGCGTACGTTCAATGGGATCGGAGAGCCGATTGACGGACTTGGACCGATTACATCCCTGGATCACAGGGATATTAACGGTCTTCCGCTGAATCCGGTAAAAAGAGAGTATCCGAGAAACTATATCCGCACGGGAATTTCCGCCATTGACGGACTTACTACGCTGATCCGCGGGCAGAAGCTTCCGATTTTCTCCGGAAACGGGCTTCCCCATGACCAGCTTGCGGCTCAGATTGTAAAGCAGGCGTCACTCGGGGATGATGCGGAGGGCGAATTTGCAGTTGTATTCGGCGCCATGGGCGTAAAGCATGATGTGGCAGAGTTCTTTCGCAAGACATTTGAAGAGAGCGGTGTGTCGGATCATGTGTGCATGTTCCTGAATCTGGCAAATGATCCGGTGGTGGAGCGTCTGATCACACCGAAGGTTGCCCTCACGGTGGCAGAGTATCTGGCGTTTGAGTGTAATATGCACATTCTGGTCATCCTGACGGATATGACATCCTTTGCAGAGGCTATGCGTGAGGTGTCCTCTTCCAGAGGGGAGATTCCTTCCAGAAAGGGATATCC
This sequence comes from uncultured Dorea sp., assembly GCA_947645355.1. GTDB lineage: Bacteria > Bacillota > Clostridia > Lachnospirales > Lachnospiraceae > Dorea_D. The sequence continues at coordinate 23,198 of CANSCI010000007.1, forward strand.
CGGGTATCTGTACAGTGAGCTTGCGACCATCTATGAGCGTGCAGGGATCGTGGAGGATTCCACAGGCTCTGTGACACAGCTTCCGATCCTTACCATGCCGAATGATGATATTACCCATCCGATCCCGGATCTTACCGGTTATATTACCGAGGGTCAGGTGGTATTGGAGAGGAGCCTTCACGGGCAGGCGATCTATCCGCCCATCAGTATCCTGCCGTCACTGTCCCGTCTGATGAAGGACGGTATCGGTGCCGGATATACAAGAGAGGATCATCAAGATCTGGCCAACCAGCTGTTCTCAGCCTACGCCAAAGTGGGCGAGGCCAGAAATCTTGCCTCCGTCATCGGAGAGGATGAATTGTCCCCCATTGACAAGAAGTACCTGAAATTCGGAGAGGAATTCGAGAAGCACTATGTAGGCCAGGGCCCCGCCGAGAACCGTACGATCCTGGACACACTGGATCTCGGCTGGAAACTGCTCGGCCTCCTGCCCAAAGAAGAACTAGACCGCATAGATACAAAATTGATCGATAAATACTATCCACGTGAAGCAGACTAACCGTGGTGATATGGAATGTGAGTGCTTGCACTCGACAGGCCATATCACCATGGTTAGGAGTGACGTGACTGAGCAGCTTTGCTGCGAAGTCCCGGCACAAGTCTGCGGAACGCGCGGGAAGAACCATCGCGGCGAGGGATGTGAGTGCTTGCACTCAGCAGCCCATACTTCCATGGTTAGGAGTGACGTGACTGAGCAGCTTTGCTGCGAAGTCCCGGCACAAGTCTGCGGAACGCGCGGGAAGAAAGACCGCGGGGAATGATGCGAGTGCCTGCACTCGGCCAGGCGGCTAAAGAAAGGAGGGAACTGTATGGATCCGAGAGAATTTCCCACAAAAGGTAATCTGATGCTTGCGAAGAATTCGCTGGCGCTGGCGCATCAGGGCTATGACCTGATGGACAAAAAACGGAATATTCTTTTAAAAGAGCTTATGACTTTGATTGATGAGGCCAAGGATATACAAGAGCAGATCGATACAACCTTTACCAGGGCATATGCGTGTCTTCAGCGTGCCAATATTGAACATGGGATCAGCAAAGTCCAGGAGCTTGCGTTTACGGTTCCCATAGAAGAATCTGTCCGTATTCAGACGAGGAGTATTATGGGGACGGAGATCCCCCACGTAAAATATGATGATAAACAAAATGACCTTACGTATTCCTTCGGGACGACGCATGAGTCCATTGATATCGTGCGGGAGGCATTCCGGGAAGTAAAAGAGCTGACGCTGAAGCTGTCGGAGGTGGAGAATGCCGCCTACCGGCTGGCGGCTAATATTAAAAAAACGCAGAAGCGGGCCAATGCCCTTAAGAATATAACGATTCCTATGTACAGCAATCTGGTGTACACGATCAATAATGCGCTGGAAGAGAAAGAACGTGAGGAATTCACAAGGCTGAAGGTTATTAAGAAGATGCAGTCCTGACGGTACTTGCCTCTGGCGTCTCCTGCCTTTTGTTTAGAGCTTTCGTCTCCGGCTCCTCTTTGTTCTCCGGCGCCAAATGTTCCCGGCGGTTCTCTAAGCCGGCGGAAAGAAAGGCGGAAGATCCGGCGGGAAGCATGTGAAGGAGAAGAAGCAGAGGGTCATTATGATCCACAGAGAACACACAATATTCTGGGGCGGAGGGGAAAGCTGCGCGTCTTGGAGCCGGGAAGCGAGATAAAAGGAGAAGACGACACTAAAGAGGAAGATCAAAAGGTCGGCCGCTAAAAAATGTGTGCCGAATACCCCGGTGTATGTGTAAAAGAGCACAATGATAGAGAGCAGTCCGCCCATTACAGCCAGAAAACGGTGGTAAAAAAAGGAAAGCGCCTGCGTCCGTGATCTCAGAAGCAGGATCACAGATACGAAAAGGAATGGGAAGAATAAAAGCTTCAGATGCTCCCAGGTGGATTCATTGACCGGACAGAAAAGGGCAATAACGGCGGCGCAGCCGGACCATTCATATAGAAAATGGTTCAGGCTTCCCAGCAGCAGGACAGCTATTATGTAAGGCCTGTCCTTTTTTGTTATATACGGTGAAAGTTTTGTCAATACTATAGCCAATGAAAATCCCTCCGTTTATTATGCACCGGGCAAAGCCTGTCCACTCTGGAAGTGCAGGGCGGGACGGGGTGCGGTGTGTCCATATAGATAAATATATGATCGGGCAGAGGAAAATATGAAAGAAATGTGAAAATAAGTAAAAAAATGCTTGCATTTTTAAAAAGTATATTATATAATGATTCTTGCGTTACAGAGGAAGTAATGTAAATGAATAAAGATGCGCGATTAGCTCAGCTGGCAGAGCACCTGACTCTTAATCAGGGTGTCCAGGGTTCGAACCCCTGATCGCGCAGTGAAGTGTCGGGTTTGCTTGAATTAAGCGGGTTCGGCGCTTTTTTTTATCTTAAGAAAATTAAAACTTCCTCTTCCCATTTTCCTGATTTTGTTGTATGATAGTAATCGCACTAGATATTGTGTGCAGAAAAATAGAAAATCTATATTTGGTAGAAATGAAGAGGTAAAAATATGGCAATTGAGGTAAAAAACAAGGTTATCAAGCGAAATGGAGAGGAAGTAGATTTCCATTTGGAGAAGATCATAAATGCGATCAAGGCGGCAAATCATGAGATCGACCGGATCTATCAGATGAATGAATATCAGATTATCGCCATTGCGGAGAAGATTGCGAAGAAGGTTCAGGAGTCTACCCACGCGGTCAATGTGGAAGATATCCAGGACATGGTGGAGACAGGCATTATGGAGATGCGCGGCTATGAGGTGGCTCAGAAATACGTGCGCTACCGCTATAAGAGGGAGATGAGCCGCAAGTCTAACACAACGGATAACGGGATCCTGGCGCTGATCGAGCATTTGAACGAGGAAGTGAATCAGGAGAACTCCAACAAGAATCCGGTAATCAATTCCACACAGAGGGATTACATGGCCGGGGAGGTGAGCAAGGATCTGTCTAAGCGTATCCTCCTTCCGGAGGAGGTTGTGCAGGCACATGAGGAAGGGATCATCCATTTCCATGATTCCGATTATTTTGCGCAGAAGGAGCACAACTGCGATCTGATTAATCTGGAGGATATGCTCCAGAACGGAACTGTCATCAGCGAAACGCTGATCGAGAAACCTCACAGCTTTTTTACGGCGTGTAATGTGACGACGCAGATCGTTGCCCAGGTGGCAAGCAACCAGTACGGGGGACAGTCATTTTCACTGGCACATCTGGCGCCGTTTGTGGATATCAGCCGTCAGAAGCTTAGAAAGGCAGTTATAGAGGAGCGTCAGGAGTGCAAGGAGAGCATGGATGAAGAGATTATCACGCGGGTGACAGAGCGCAGGCTCCGTGAAGAGATTAAGAGCGGCATCCAGACCATCCAGTACCAGTTGATCACATTGATGACCTGTAACGGGCAGGCTCCGTTTGTAACTATGTTCATGTATCTGGATGAGGTGCCGGAGGGGCAGATCCGGGACGACCTTGCTATTATTATAGAGGAAGTTCTGATTCAGAGGATGCAGGGCGTGAAGAATGAAAAAGGCGTGTGGATCACACCGGCATTCCCGAAGCTGATCTATGTGCTGGATGAAGACAACATTACTGAAAAATCGGAATACTGGTATCTGACACACCTGGCGGCAAAATGTACGGCCAAACGTATGGTGCCGGATTATATTTCTGCAAAGATCATGAAGGAACTAAAAAAAGGGGAAGTATACACCTGTATGGGCTGCAGGTCATTCCTGACAGTGGAAGATTCCCAGAGGAATGCAGACGGAAGCCATAAATTCTACGGAAGATTCAACCAGGGTGTGGTGACCATCAACCTTGTAGATGTGGCCTGTTCTTCAGAGGGGGACATGGACAAATTCTGGAATATTCTGGACGAACGGCTGGAGTTGTGCCACCGCGCCCTCAGATGCAGACATGAGCGGCTTTTAGGGACAGTGTCTGACGTGGCGCCGATTCTATGGCAGTATGGTGCGCTGGCGCGTCTTTCGAAGGGAGAGAAGATCGATAAGCTGTTGTACGGCGGATATTCTACGATCTCTCTCGGTTATGCGGGACTCTATGAGATGTGCGTGCGGATGCTTGGCAGGTCACACACAGATCCGCAGGCCAGCGGGTTTGCGCTGAAGGTTATGCAGCGGCTGAACGATAAATGTGCAGAGTGGAAGGCAGCGGAGAACATCAGCTATTCTGTGTACGGGACGCCGATGGAGTCTACGACCTACAAGTTTGCCAAATGTCTGCAGAAGCGGTTTGGGATTATAGAAGGAGTTACGGACAAGAATTATATTACGAACAGTTATCATGTACATGTGTCAGAGAAGATCAACGCATTTGACAAATTAAAATTCGAGGCAGAGTTCCAGAAACTGTCTCCGGGTGGTGCAATCAGCTATATCGAGGTTCCGAATATGCAGGATAATATCCCGGCAGTCCTTTCTGTTATGCAGTTTATCTACGATAATATTATGTATGCAGAACTTAACACAAAAAGTGATTACTGTGAATGCTGCGGCTACAGCGGGGAGATCCTGATCAAAGAGGATGAGTCAGGGAAACTGATCTGGGAATGCCCGGGCTGTGGGAACAGAGACCAGGAAAAGATGTCTGTTGCGAGAAGGACCTGCGGCTATATCGGGACGCAGTTCTGGAACCAGGGGCGGACACAGGAGATTAAGGACAGGGTGCTTCACCTGTAAGAGAGAATGTGTGTATATGAATTATGGAATGATAAAGGAATATGATATCGCGGACGGCCCCGGAGTTCGGGTAAGTCTTTTTGTGTCGGGGTGCAGGCATCACTGTAAAGGCTGCTTTAATTCTGAGACGTGGGATTTTTCTTATGGTGAACCTTACACACAGGAGGTGGAGGAGAGGATTCTGGAGCTTCTTAAACCATCCTATATCCAGGGATTTACTCTTCTCGGCGGGGAGCCTTTTGAGCCGGAGAACCAGGCGGTACTTGTCGGGCTTTTGAGGAGGATCCGGGAGTGTTGTCCGCAGAAGGACGTCTGGTGCTATACAGGTTATCTGTATGATGTGGATTTGCCGGAGGGCGGCAAGGTGCATACAGCAGTTACAGAAGAGATGCTTTCCTATATTGATGTCCTGGTGGACGGTGAATTTATTGAGGAAGAAAAGGATATCACGCTTCCGTTCCGGGGCAGCAGAAACCAGCGTATATTAGAACTTGGCAGACCAAACAAAATATGAGGAGGATGAATATGAATCCGGTAAGTGAAAAGTTGTCAAAATGTTATGAGTCCATGAAGGACAAGGTTCCGTTTAAACCACAGATTGCATTGGTGCTGGGTTCCGGCCTTGGAGACTATGCAGATGAGATCCAGGTTGAATCTGTCCTGGAGTACAAAGATATTGAAGGGTTCCCGGTGTCTACGGTCCAGGGGCATAAAGGCCGTTTTTTATTTGGGCATGTGGAGAATGTACCGGTGGTGATCATGCAGGGAAGGGTCCACTATTATGAGGGGTATGCAATGACGGACGTGGTGCTCCCCATCCGGCTTATGAAGCTGATGGGCGCAGAGGCTCTGTTTCTGACGAATGCTGCCGGCGGCGTAAATTATGATTTCCGTGCCGGTGATTTTATGCTGATCAGGGATCAGATTGCGAGTTTTGTTCCGTCTCCGCTGCTTGGGCCCAATCTGGAAGAGTTGGGTCCGCGGTTCTGTGATATGTCGGAGGTCTATGATGAGGATCTCAGAGTTATTATCAGGAAAGCAGCTGAGGATCTCGGCATACCCCTTAAGGAAGGGGTGTATGTGCAGCTTACCGGGCCCAGCTATGAGACGCCTGCAGAGGTAAATATGTGCCGGGTCCTGGGAGGAGATGCAGTGGGGATGAGTACTGCCTGTGAAGGGATCGCAGCCAACCATATGGGAATGAAGATCTGTGGTATTTCCTGCATCAGCAACATGGCATGCGGTATGACGGAAAATCCGCTGAGTCACAAAGAAGTACAGGAAACTGCCGACCGTGTTGCCCCGTTGTTTAAAAAGCTGATCACGACGTCAGTGCTCCGAATTGCAAAGCATCTGGAAGCATAAACGGGATGCCAAAGTCCTGTTGACGTACATTGGCCGTTTTGTTAAAATATAAAAGGAAAAATATTGGTTTATCAAGAAACATATAAGTTTACAAATGGACTGTCAGATAAAACCTGCGAGGGGCATATTTTAATTGAACGAGGAGGACAGGCATCATGGATTTGACATTTGGCGAACAGGTCAAAATTATATTAAGCAGAAAAGGGATGACAATTAAAGAGCTTGCAGAGATTATTGAGGAACGCACGGGTAAGAAAATGTCACGGCAGAACCTGACACAGAGGTTAGGGCGTGATAATTTTCAGGAGCAGGATATGCGTATGATCGCAGGGATTCTGGGATGCCCTTTTCACCTGAGTATTTTGAGTGAGGATATTTCCGATGAGCTTGCGGCCGGCCAGGAAGAGAACCGGGCATATATGGGGGGAACTACGGAACAGGTTCAGGGGGAGGATGATTATAGACATCCAGTGTCTGAGGATACGCCTGTTTTTGAGCGTGAGATTACGGTCGGTGAGGTTGTGGATATTCAGAGAGAACTTGTGGATACCGGGCTGGCAGGCGATTCTTCCATGGAGGAGATCTTAAAGGAAGTGGATGCCTTAGAGCGTGAGGATAAGAAAAGGCAGAAGAAGGAGCACCGTGCCGTCTTCGGGGATGCCGAGAAAAAGTTGTATGGGTGGAAGGCTTATTTGCAGCGCAAGCTCAAAAATGCAGAAGGATTTGTCAAGGAGGCGGCTTCTCAGGCATCCGGAGGAGATAAGGAAGATGCCCCTGCGGTAAAGAAAGAGCCGGCGGAGGAGACTGTAAGCCCCGCGCCGTCAGCAAGTCGTAAGCCGGAGGAAAAAGAGCATCGGTATGACGACGAGGCAATGGCAATTATGCGGGAGGCAGCAAGGTGGGCGGAGGAAGAGCCTGAAGATACGTCTGTCGGGGATGTGAACCCGTACACGGGGCATGAGTATCTGTCCAACAGCGTACGCATGCATCCGGAGCGCATTGGCTATGTGCAGGTATATGACCGTGGAGAGCACAAGTGGTCGGACATGACTCAGTGGGCATTTCTGGGATATCAGGACCGCAAGAAGGCGCTTCTGGGAAATGATTATGAGCCGCCGATTTATCTGGATTAGGGAAAGAGCAGGGAGATATGGATTGGGAGCAGTTACTGTCGACAAAACGCAGCAGAGGATTTTCAAATAAAAACAAATATTCCCGGAGTACGGATCTTAGAAGTGAATTCGAGAAGGATTACCACCGGATCATAGGAAGTGCTTCCTTCCGGAGACTTCAGGATAAAACCCAGGTTTTTCCGCTGGATAAAAGTGATTTTATCCGGACGAGGCTGACACATTCGCTGGAGGTGTCTTCGTTTGCAAAATCACTGGGTCAGAATATCGGAGAAAATATTCTGGCATATAAAAGGGATCCCAGTTTTACTCCAAAGATGAAGGAGGATATATGCAGTATCCTGCAGTGTGCAGGGCTGATCCATGATATCGGCAACCCGCCGTTCGGGCATTTTGGAGAGACGGCGATCCGGGAATGGTTTGTCAGGAACCTTCCGGTCCTTCAATTTCATGGGAAGCCGGTGGCAGAGGTACTCTCGGAGCAGATGCGGGAGGATTTTTATCATTTTGAGGGGAATGCACAGGCGTTGCGTCTGGTGAGCAAGCTGCATTTCCTGGTGGATGAAAACGGAATGAACCTTACCTATGCACTTTTGAATACAATTGTAAAATATCCGGTTGCATCAAATCAGATCAATCGGCAATCCGGCAATATTAAGGATAAGAAGATGGGCTTTTATTTTGCCGACGAGGAGATCTTCCGGGAGATCGAGAGGGAGACGGGCACAAACGGCAGGCGGCATCCGCTGACATTTATCCTGGAGGCGGCGGACGACATTGCCTACAAGACGGCGGATATTGAGGATGCATATGTGAAAGGATTTATCAGCTATTCAATGCTTCTGGAGGAACTGAAGGAGCTGCAGGGATTGTACGGGAAGGAAGATGCCCAGTCTTTTCAGCCGCTGAAGGTACTGGAAGATCTGTATTTGAGGGGGAAGGACAAACATGTAGAGGATCCGGGGGAGTATGCTGTAAAAAACTGGATCATCCGTGTGCAGGGCTTTCTTATTAATTGTGCGACTTATGGGTTTACTTCTAATTATGCGGCTATTATGGCGGGGGAATATCCGTTTGACCTGTTTCACCGTACGTTTGCGGAGAAGCTGATGGATCTTCTCGGTGATCTGGCATTTCGGAAGGTATTTACTTCGGATGCGATCTACCGGATGGAGGTAGCCGAGGCGGCTATGATTGATTTTTTAATGGATAAGTTTGTCTCGGCAGTTTTGAAATACGATGATAAAGGAGAAAAGCTGGGTTCGATCGATGCCAGAATGGTATCTTTTATTTCCAGCAATTATAAAAATGCATATCATGTTCATGCGAAGGGGAAACCGGATGACTGCAGGCTGTATCTGCGGCTTCTGCTTGTTACCGACTATATCTGCGGCATGACAGACAGTTATGCGAAGCGCCTGTATCAGGAATTGAATGCAATTGTGTAATGCAGGTATTTTTTTTACGGAAGATGAATAGATTGTGATAAGTGTACCAGATTGGATGTGGTGGTTTGAAACGATTTATTCGTTATCTGTATGAATATGAACAGGGGAGAAGAACACGGAATGTAGGATTTGTTAAGGTAGAGCAGGATGAGCAGGAATGTGTGGTGCACGTGCACGGCAAAGGTCTGCGCATGGGCGGACAGAGGAAGCTCGGGCTCTATCTTTTCTATGAAAGTGAGGATGGATGCACAGGAATCTGGCAGGGCGAGATCGACAACATCAATCCGGCGGTGAATTATCGGCTGCATTATACGAGAGAAGATGTAGGGGAGCCGGAGAATTTTGACCGGATCAACGGGGTGATTATGAGTAATGGAGATGGGCGCAAGTATGCGTCGGTCTGGAGTGATATGCCTGTGGACGTGGATCGTATGCAGGTGTGGACGCAAGGGATGGCTCCGGCAGAGAAAGCCCGGCAGATGCCGGGGGATGCAGACGGGGATAGGCCGCAGGCCGGGATGACTCCGGCAGAAGAGGATCAACAGATACCGCAGGCCGGGATGACTCCGGAAGAAGAAGATCGGCAGAGGCCGCAGGCCGGGATGACTCCGGCAGAAGAAAATCAGCAGATGCCGCAGGCCGGGACAGTTCCGACAGAGGAAGTCCGGCAGATGCCGGAGGATGCAGACGAGGAGAGGCGTCAGGCCGGGACAGCTCCGGCAGAGGAAGATCGACAGATGCCGCAGACCGGGACAGCTCCCGCAGAGGAGGAACAGCTTCGGCAGGAAATAGCAGAGGAAAGGCCGCAGGTACGCCTGGAAGCGAAGGTAAAGGAGGAGGCGGGGAATGATTCACCGCAGCCTGTTCGCATTCAGGAGGCCGGCAGGCCGGTAAGGCAGTGGAAGGTTACAAAGATTCAGCGCAAGGAGCTTGCGAAGCTTCCCAGATGTGAGTGGAGACTGGCCAATAATAATTTTCTTCTGCATGGATATTATAATTACAGGCATCTTGTGTTTATAGAGAATGAACGGATCATGTATCTGGGGGTTCCGGGGATCTATCACGAGAAGGAAGCAGAGGCGGCAGGAGCATGGGGGTTCCCGGATTTTGTGCCTCAGAAAGAACTGGAAGTCATGCTGTCCTCGGACGAATGTGAGGAGGAAGAGCAGTTTGGCTACTGGTGCCGGCAGGTCAGGCATCCGTTTTGCTGATTCTTTGCCCGGGGATCAGCAAAGCCGCTGTACCGGGGCATACAGAGATGGGGGAAGTTATGTTAGATACGGATGAAAAATATATGAAAGAGGCAATCCGGCAGGCCAGAAAGGCTTATGCGCTTGGCGAAACACCGATCGGATGTGTCATTGTGCATGAAGGAAAGATTATCGGAAGGGGATACAACCGCAGGACGATAGATAAGAATACGTTGGCGCACGCGGAACTTGCAGCAATAAAAAAAGCCGGCAGGAAGCTGGGGGACTGGCGTCTGGAGGGGTGTACCATGTATGTGACATTGGAGCCCTGCCAGATGTGTTCCGGCGCGATCGTGCAGTCAAGGATGGACCGCGTGGTCGTAGGGTGTATGAATCCAAAAGCAGGCTGTGCAGGTTCTGTGCTGAATCTTCTTCAGATGCCGGAATTCAACCATCAGGCTGAACTTACGACCGGTGTTCTGGAGGAGGAATGCAGCCAGATGATGAAATCTTTTTTTAAGGAACTGCGGGAACGAAAGAAAGCAGAAGATAAGAAATAAAAAATGTGCATTGCGCTTCGAGCATCTGCTCACAGACGTTACCTTGACAGTTAACTCAGACCAGGCAGCCTCACGGCACCCGGAAGGTTCTGCTTAGTGCTGCTTCGTTCCCGACCTGACACGGTTCACAGATTTCCGTCGCGTAAGACCCAGTCATCAACGCCACTTTTCAAGGGCGGCTCTGCAAGCCTATGCCCTCTGCGCAATATCACCCCTGCTATAGCGGACTGCAGGTTCAAGGTACCGCTAACACCCCGGCTGCACAATTCTATATTTTAACGTGCTTTCGCGAAAATGTCAATGGAGGAAACTATGAAGATTTTGCTGGCTGCTGTTAATTCCAAATACATCCATTCCAATTATGCTGTTTATTGTCTGAAAGCATATGCCGAGAAATATGCAGGGACAGACGTGCCTGAGATTGAGATCGCAGAGTATACGGTGAACCAGCAGACAGATGACATTATGAGGGACATCTATGAGCGGGAACCGGATATCCTTTGTTTTTCCTGCTATATATGGAATCTCGGGGTGACGGAGCAGCTGGCAGATGGGATCTGTAAGGTGAGAGAGGACATGCCGGTGTGGTTGGGCGGCCCGGAGGTATCTTATGATCCGGAAGAGGTTCTGACAAAGCTTCCCTTTGTAAAGGGGATCATGAAAGGTGAGGGGGAGGGTACATTTTTAGAACTCTGCCGTGCTTATGGGGATCACCGCACGTCAGACGAGGATCTTGCCGGGGTGGCCGGGATCACCTTCCGTGGTGAGGACGGCAGGTTTGTATCTAACCCCTGGAGAGAAGCGGTGGATCTGAGCAATGTGCCGTTCGTGTACCGGGATATGGGTGTGTTTGCGCATAAGATCTTGTATTATGAGACAAGCAGGGGTTGTCCGTTTTCCTGCAGCTATTGTCTTTCCTCTGTGGATAAGAGGCTCAGGTTCAGGAATCTTGGACTTGTGGAGCGCGAACTGCAGTTTTTCCTGGATCAGAAAGTACCGCAGGTGAAATTCGTAGATCGGACATTCAACTGCAGTCATGGACATGCATATGCAATATGGAAATATATTTTGGAGCATGACAACGGAGTGACGAATTTTCATTTTGAAGTATCGGCGGATCTGTTTCATGAGGAAGAACTTCAACTGATCCGGAGGATGCGCCCTGGGCTGATACAATTGGAGATTGGCGTGCAGTCTACTAATCCGGATACGCTCCGGGAGATACGAAGGTCTATGGATCTTGACAGGGTCAGGGATGTAGTGTCAACAATCGGGCAGATGGGAAATGTACATCTACATCTGGATCTGATCGCAGGACTTCCCTTCGAGGACATGGGAAGCTTTATACGGTCCTTTGACGATGTTTACACAATGAAGCCCCATCAGCTTCAGCTTGGATTTTTGAAGGTGCTGAAAGGGTCTTACATGGAAAAGAGGAAAGAAAGCTATTGCCTGATCTGTAAAAGTACGCCTCCCTATGAGGTGCTGTCCACAAGATGGCTTTCTTATGAAAATATCCTGTGCTTAAAGGGTGTGGAGGAGATGCTGGAGGTCTACTACAACAGCGGGCAGTTTGGCCATACAATGGAGGAACTTCAGAACGAATATGATTCGGCCTTCGCCCTGTATGAGGAATTGTGGAAGTTTTACAGAATACACAATCTTCACGGCATTCTGCATAAGAGAAGTGCCAGGTATGACATTTTGTTTGACTTTGTGCGGGAGAGATGGCCCGGAAAGGAAGAATATTACAGGGAACTCCTTATCTATGATTATTATCTCCGCGAAAATGCCAAGACCCGCCCGGCATTTGCAGGAGAGGACCGTGCAGACAAGAGGCTTGTACGCAGATTTTATGAGAAGGAGGAGATGCAGCAAAGATATTTGCCGGGTTATGGGCGGTATGATAAGAACCAGATGAGGAAGATGACCCATCTGGAGATATTTAAAAGACTTGGGCAGATCGTTCTTTTTGATTATATGGAAAGGAATCCGCTGAACCATGAGGCAGGGACGCAGATTGTCCTGCCGGAGGATTTTGCATAGGATTTTATGGGGAAGTTTGTTGCAAAAGGCGGATAAAGAGTATAAAATAGAGAATATTGTAAAAAAGAAGGTATGAGATATGAATTTTAATGATAAGAGAGTGCGGAGGATCATAGCGGTTGTCATAATGGTCATTATAGCAGCAATGGTTGCAACCACAATTATACCTGCTATGATGGGATAAACGTTATAAAGGAGAGCAGCGGGGGAAATGGCAGAAAGAAGAAATATGAACAGGTCGAAAAAGACGAAAAAGGCTGCCAGGAGGCGAAGAAGACGCAGGAGAATTCTTTTTGGCCTTATTTTGTTGTGTCTGCTTATGATATGGGGGATCTCCCAGGCAGTCTTTTACCGGTATGTATCCAGATATCCGGCGGATAAGATCTGCAGGAATATATATATCGGGCCTGTAGATGTGTCAGGCATGACAGAAAAAGAGGCAATGGAGGCTCTGAATACTCATCTTGGTGAGGACGGGAAAATCAAGGCTGTACTGGGGGTTGCCGGCCAGAGCGCGGAGACTTCCCTTGAGGAGTTGGGTATGGGCTTTGATGATGTCAAGAAGATTGTCAGAAAGGCAGTAGATTATGGAAAAAAGGGGAGTCTTTTCAGCAGATACCGCAAGATTAAGAAGCTTTCGGAGCAGAAGGTCATCCTTGACAAGAAGATGATATTGGATAAGGAGAAGGCTGAGGCAGTTCTGAAGGAGAAGGCTGTCCCGCTTGCCGGCCATGCGGTGGATGCGACGCTCACAAGAGTCAACGGTGGTTTTGAGATTCAGGAGGAGCAGGAAGGCCATACTGTTGATGTGAAGAAATCTATTGCTGCAATCCAGGAGTATCTCAACAAAGAGTGGAACCACGAGGATTTTAGGATTGACATGGTGCTGAAGAAGGAGGAGCCATCTGTGAAGGCGGCGGATCTGGAGACTATCACGGATGAGCTGGGCACATTTTCCACAGATGCCGGATCCGGAGAGCGCCGGAAGAACCTGGAGACGGGTTCCGGACTGTTGAACGGTACGGTGGTGATGCCGGGACAGGAAGTATCGGCCCACGACCTGACAGCGCCCTACGATGAGGAGCACGGGTATGTCCGGGCGGGGGCATATGAAAACGGGCAGGTGGTAGAAAGCTATGGAGGCGGTATCTGCCAGGTGACGACGACACTCTACAATGCGCTGCTGTTTGCGGAAGTGGAAATTGTAAAACGATACCCACATTCCATGCTTGTATCCTACGTGGATCCGTCCAGGGATGCTGCTATCGCAGGGGATACGAAGGATCTCAGGTTCAAGAATAATTACGATACGCCTATTTATATTGCAGGTGAGATCGGGGAGGACAACAGACTCAGGTTTACGATTTATGGAAAGGAAACCCGGCCCGAAGGGCATGAGGTTGAATATGAAAGTGAGACGACGGCGACTACGGAGTATGAGACGATCTATAAAACAGACCCAGAGGCGGCCATCGGTTCTATGAATGTCACCGGAAGCCCGCATGTCGGAAAATCAGCACGGCTATGGAAGACTGTATATGAGAATGGCGAGCAAGTGAGCAGAGATGTTATTAATGAAAGCCATTACAACAAATCTGACCAGGTCATCAAAGTGGGGACAAAATCGGACGATCCGGAGGCGTCTAAGCTTGTAAAGGATGCGGTAGCTACTCAGGATGAGGGGAAGATCAGGGCAGCAATTGTAGAGGCAAAGAGTTTGTGAGGTTCTTATGAGATTAGAGACAGGAAATGGATATATCATAAGTGAACAGGCTGAGGTATCAGGCTCTTCGAAATACATTGGAGAATATGCTGCTGCTGCGGTGATGAATGCCCTGCTGGCAGCGGGAGCGGAGTGTGAACCCTTGGAAGGGCGGATCGGGATCAGTGCCCGCATCACCGTTCCGGCCTGCGGCTGCGCTCTTGGCATCTATGAGGTTGAGAAGGTAATCCGAACAGTCTGTGAGAAAAAGGGGCTTAGGCTTCTTGAGACAGAAGGGGTAAAAAGCCTGCTTCCCGGACTACCAAGGGTGACTGTCACCGGTATAGCGAAAGCTGCGGGACAAAAGATCCGCGAAGGCGGGAGCCGGACAGAGGCCGGACAGGATATTGTACTTACCGGGTGGGCCGGCATGGAAGGTATGCTGCGGATTACAGAAGAAAGAAAGACGGAGCTGGCGGGCAGGTTTGCCCCCGGCTTTTTAAAACAGATCTGTTCCTACAAACCAAAGATATTTGCAGGGGAAGCCGCGGGGATCATAAGAGAGCACGAAGCCAATATTGTGAGACAGATTACAGAAGGCGGGATCCTTGCAGCTCTGTGGAATCTGTCGAAAGATCTGCAGACAGGGGTCTGTCTTGATATGAAGAGTATTTCCGTGCTGCAGGAGACAGTGGAGGTGTGCGAGCATTTTCGGCTGAATCCGTATCAGCTCACTTCTGCCGGGAGCTTTCTTGTCGTGACAGATCAGGGGGAGGCTCTGTCGGACAAGCTTCTGAAGCGCGGGGTCAGGGCGGCTGTGATCGGCCGGGTCACGGATAATCATGACAAGATCATATACAACGGGGAAGAGATCCGATATATTGACCGCCCGGCGCCGGATGAGATCTATCGGATTTTTGATATGTAAGAAAGGGAGACTGTTATGATAAATATTGTATTGCATGAGCCGGAGATTCCGGCAAATACAGGAAACATCGGGCGCACCTGCGTCGCGGCGGGCGCAAGGCTGCACTTGATCGAGCCGCTGGGGTTCCGGCTGGACGAAAAGAGCCTGAAGAGGGCCGGGATGGATTACTGGAAGGATCTGGATGTAACCACATATATTGATTATGCTGATTTCCTTGAGAGGAACCCGGAAGCCAGAATCTATATGGCAACTACGAAGGCGGCTAAAATATACACAGAAGTCCGGTATGAGCCGGACTGTTATATTATGTTCGGAAAAGAGAGCGCGGGAATACCGGAGGAGATTTTGGTGAACCATAAGGGTGAATGTATACGTATTCCCATGGCTGGGGGTATCCGTTCTCTGAATCTTGGGAATTCCGCTGCTGTCATCCTGTATGAAGCCCTCAGGCAGAATGAATTTAAGAATATGGAGCTTGAGGGGCATCTGCACAGGCTGGAGTGGTAAAATATATCTGGTATAACAGATGAATGCAGAGAGAAGCAGTGGAAATGTGTTAATAAAAGCATGTGGACATTTGTCGGCAAACATATTATAATTCATGTTACAGGAAAGTTTTAGCAACTGTGAGAGAGGTGGTGAAGGAATGGTAGAAGAGACCATCAAAACCATTAAGGAGACGGAAAATGAAGCGGAAGAGATGATAAAGAAAGCGGATGCTGCATGTACCACGATCCTTGAAGAGGCTGAGGCATCTGCGAAAGAAATGAAGGCGAACGCAGAAGCACAGGCAAAAGAAAAGGCGCAGGCTGCCTTGAATGCAGCGAAGGAGGCCGGTGAAAACTCCATACAGGAAGCGCTCGGCCGGGTGGAAGGTGAGATTGCCGACCTGAAAAAGGCTGCAGAAGAAAAAGAAGCTGAAGCAATAGCCGCGGTTATTGCAGGTCTGGCCTAAAACCGGCCGGACAGAAAAAGAAAAATAAAAGAAAAGGAGGGATGAGGCTATGGCAGTATTGCAGATGCAAAGAGTTAGTATCTGCGCGCTTAAGAAAGACCGAAAGGGAATCTTGGAAAAGATACAGTCTCTGGGGATCATGGAGATGAACCAGGTTGCCGGGGACGAAGAAGGTTTTGAAAAGATGGATACTGTGAATGCAAGGCAGAGTTTTGAGAAGACAGCACACCTTACAGAGGCTGCACTCCAGATCTTAGATGAATATGCCCCGCAGAAGCAGTCCATGTTGGCCGGTCTGGCGGGGAAAGCTCTGGTGAGCCAGGAAGAATTTGACGAAGCCGCTGCTAAGAAGAAAAAGGTGATCTCGGATGCCAATGCATTGATTGCAAAGAATAAAGAGATTGCTGAGAAAAAGGCCAATATTCTCAAACTTGAGAATCAGATCGAATCACTTCGACCATGGCTGTCATTAGATGTGCCGATGAACTATGACGGTACAGATAAGACGGCTATGTTACTGGGAACTATGCCTGCCGAGACATTGCCGGAGATGGTATATGCAAAGATTGCAGAACATTGTCCGGAGGCAGAGGCCGTGGATGTCCAGGTGATTGAAAAAGACGCGGATGCAGTGTATCTTGTTGTCTTCTGCCTCAGAACAGAAGCCGGTAAGGTGGAGGAAGCCTTAAGAGGCGGAGGTTTTTCAAGGCCTTCGCAGCTGACCAGCAAGGTTCCGGCCGTAAAAAAAGAACAGTTGGAAGCAAAGATCCGGCAGTTCAACGAGGAGATTGTCAAAGCCGGGGAGGAGATCAAAGGCTATTCTGACAGCCGTAAGGATCTAAAACTGGTAGGGGATTACTTCCGAATGAGGGCAGATAAGTACAATGTCCTTGGAACACTTCCCCAGTCACAGCGCACATTTGTCATAAGCGGATATGCGGTGAAAAAGACCGTGCCGGTGCTCGAAAAGGCAATTGGAGAGCATTATGACTGTGTGATTGACGTAGAGGATCTAAGGGAGGGCGAGGAACCGCCGACACTTCTTAAGAATAACGGTTTTTCAGAGACGGTTGAGGGGATCGTGGCATCCTACGGACTTCCTCAGAAGGGTGAATTTGACCCGACGACGATTATGTCGTTTTTCTATGTATTCTTTTTTGGAATGATGCTGTCAGATGCGGCATACGGCGCAATTCTGGCGCTTGCATGTTTTATTATATTAAAGAAATTCCCGCGTATGGAAAAGGGAATGCACAAATCGATCAAGATGTTTATGTTCTGTGGTATTTCCACACTGATCTGGGGCGTCTTGTTCGGCGGTTATTTCGGGGACGTTGTGGATGTTGTGTCTGAGACTTTCTTAGGGAATAAGGTTACGGTTCCGGCGCTTTGGTTCGTGCCGCTCAATGACCCGATGAAGCTGTTGGTATATTCTATGATGTTTGGAGTAATCCATTTATTCACAGGACTTGGCATCAAAGGCTATATGTGCCTGAAGGACGGAAAAGTTATGGACTTTTTCTGTGATGTCGTTCTCTGGTTCTGCCTTCTTCTGGGGCTGATCCTGATGCTTCTGCCGTCGGATATTTTTGCATCCATCGCGCAGACGCAGATCGTATTCCCGCCGGCGCTTAATACGGCGGCTAAGGCGCTTGCGATCTTCGGTGCAGCGGGGCTTCTTCTGATGTCCGGGCGATCCAGCAAGAACCCGGCGCTTCGGCTTGCACTCGGGGCGTATGATCTGTACAACATTACCGGGTGGCTGAGTGACGTATTGTCCTACTCGCGTCTGCTGGCATTAGGTCTTGCCACGGGAGTTATTGCTTCTGTTATCAATAAGATGGGAAGCATGCTCGGCGGCGGAGTGGTCGGAGCCATTGGATTTGCAGTTATTTTTGTTGTGGGCCATACTCTGAACCTGGCAATCAACCTGCTGGGCGCGTATGTGCATACAAACCGTCTTCAGTTCGTAGAATTTTTTGGAAAGTTCTATGAGGGCGGAGGAAGGCCGTTTGAGCCATTCAAATCAGATACAAAATATGTAGATGTTAAGGAGGAAACTTTATCATGAGTATTTGGGAAAATTTAGGACTTGTATATGCATTACTTGGAGCAGCAATTGCAGTTTTAATGGCGGGCGCCGGATCAGCAATCGGGGTTGGTATTGCAGGCCAGGCAGCGTCTGGTGTTGTTACAGAAGACCCGAGCAAATTCGCTAAGGTTCTGATTATGCAGCTTCTGCCTGGTACACAGGGTCTTTACGGACTGCTGGTAGGATTTATCACATTATCTAAGATCGGCCTTCTCGGCGGCGGCGCAGTAGATATGACACCTGCTACAGGACTTATGATCCTTGCAGCATGTCTGCCGATCGGTATCGTAGGACTGATCTCCGGAAAATATCAGGGAATGACCTCTGCGGCAGCTATCGGCATTGTTGCAAAGAAACCTGATCAGTTCGGTAAGGCTATGCTGTTCCCTGCAATGGTTGAGACATACGCGATCCTTGCACTTCTGATCTCCTTCCTGGCTGTTAATGCAATTCAGGTTTAAGAAGGATTAAGAAGGAAGGAGTGCGAAGGCTATGACCGGATTAGAAAAAATGAAAAGCCAGATCCTGGATGAAGCAAAGGCGGCAGCAGAGAGCAAAGTTGCAGAAGCCAAAGCAAAAGCTTCAGAGATGATAAGTCAGGCCGAAGCAGAGGCAGAAAAAATAAAAGAAGGCATTGCCCAGAAGTCGGAGGCACAGGTGTCTAATTACAGAGACCGGGTAGTATCCTCGACAGATCTGCAGCGGAGGACAAAGATCCTTGCCGCAAAGCAGGAAGTGATCGCGGATGTGCTGAATAAGGCATACGAATCACTGGCGAACATGAAGGCGGATGAGTATTTCGCAATGCTTCTTAAGATGCTTGATAAGTATGCACTGCCGGAGGATGGAAAGATCTTCTTTTCATCTGCGGATCTTGGAAGGATGTCTGCCGGTTTTGAGGCCGAGGTTGTGAAAGCCGCAAAAGAAAAGGGCGGCAGCCTTGTCATCTCAAAGGAAGGCAGAAAGATAGAAAATGGATTTGTTCTTGCCTACGGAGGTATAGAAGAAAATTGTACATTACAGGC
Organism: uncultured Dorea sp.; assembly: GCA_947645355.1. Classification (GTDB taxonomy): domain Bacteria; phylum Bacillota; class Clostridia; order Lachnospirales; family Lachnospiraceae; genus Dorea_D. The sequence goes on from CANSCI010000007.1 coordinate 42,399, forward strand.
AATGTTTGATGAGAAGAGAGATGAATTGTCTGATAAAGTACATCGTATATTATTTGCGTAACGCGTGATAGGAGGAGTAGCATGAGTGAACAGTATACCTACGCGGTTGCGCGCATACGTGCTCTGGAAGTTTCTTTATTTTCCAACAGTACCATCGATCAGTTGATTGCATGCCAGGGTTATGACCAGTGCCTGCAGTTTCTGGAAGAAAAAGGGTGGGGAGATGCAGAAACTGCCGGAAATGCAGAGGCGATGCTGACCAGGGAGGAAGAGAAGATCTGGGAGGTGGTGAAGGAGCTGTCCATAGGGATGGAGCATTTTGCCGTACTTTCCTATCCGAAGCTCTTCCACAACCTGAAGGCTGCGATCAAGGAAGTGTGCACGGAGGAGAAAAACAGGCATATCTTCTATGAAGATGTGTCGATTCCGGGAAGTGCTATGCTGGAGATCATCAAAGATAAGGATTTCGGGAAGCTTCCGGCAAATATGCAGCATGCGGCAGAGGAGGCATATGAATCTCTTCTGCACACCAGGGACGGCCAGCTGTGCGATGTGATCATTGATAAGGCAGCGCTTGACGCGATCTACGCGGCCGGGAAATCTGCAGATGCCAGGATCATAAGGGATTATGCAGAATCTACCGTTGCGGTTGCGGACATCAAGATTGCCGTGCGATCACAGAAGACCGCGAAGTCTATTGAGTTTATGAAGCGGGCAATGGCGGAATGTGACAGTGTGAATGTAGACCTGCTTTCTAAAGCAGCGCTTGCCGGCATGGATGCCTTAAGAGAGTATCTGCTGGGCACAGCTTATGCGGAGGGCGCCGAGGCCCTTTCGGAGTCTCCGTCTGCATTTGAGCGCTGGTGCGACAACCGTATTATTCAGACCATCAGCCCACAGAAATATAATGCTTTTACGATCGGCCCCGTGATTGCCTACGTAATTGCAAGACAGAATGAAATTAAGACGGTACGAATCGTTCTTTCCGGTAAACTTAATGATCTGCCGGATGATTCTATTCGGGAAAGGGTAAGGGAGATGTATGTATAAGATTGCAGTATTGGGCGATTACGATAGTGTCTATGGTTTCGCCACGCTGGGACTCGACACATTTCCGGTGAGTACCCATGAAGAAGCCGCAGAGACGCTTAACAGGCTTGCCGCAGGCAAATATGGGATTATCTATATTACGGAAGTCTGGGCAGAGCAGTTAAAACAGGAAATATCAAAATATCAGGAACAGATCACACCGGCTATTATAAGGATCCCGGGCATCTCGGGCAATACGGGCGCCGGAGTCGCGGGTGTTAAGAAGTCCGTGGAGATCGCAGTAGGTTCCGATATATTATTCAGCTAAGGAAAGGTAAGGTGATTCGTCCAAATGAGTACAGGTACGATTAAAAAAGTAGCGGGACCGTTGGTTATCGCATCGGGCATGCGGGATGCCAACATGTCTGACGTTGTACGTGTTAGTGAAAAACGTCTGATTGGAGAGATCATCGAGATGCACGGTGATGAGGCGTCTATCCAGGTATATGAGGAGACATCAGGCCTTGGACCGGGCGAGCCGGTAGAGTCTACAGGCGCGCCGATGTCCGTTGAACTGGGGCCTGGTCTGATCACAAGTATCTATGACGGTATCCAGCGTCCGCTTGATGATATTATGAAGGTTTCAGGAAATAACCTGCAGCGTGGTGTTGAGGTTGCTTCCCTGAAAAGAGATAAAAAATGGGAATTTGTTCCGACAGTAAAGGCAGGAGACCAGGTAGAGGCTGGAGATGTACTCGGTACTGTACAGGAGACAGCTGTCGTGGAGCAGAAGATCATGGTTCCTTATGGTGTAGAGGGAACAGTAAAAGAGATCAGATCCGGTGAGTTTACCGTAGAAGAAGTTGTAGCAGTTGTGGAGACGAAGGACGGTGACAGAGAGCTGACCATGATGCAGAAATGGCCGGTTCGTAAGGGTCGTCCTTATGTAAAGAAGCTGCCTCTTGATGCACCGCTTGTAACAGGCCAGAGGGTTGTCGATATGTTCTTCCCGATTGCAAAGGGCGGTGTTGCAGCCGTTCCGGGACCGTTCGGAAGCGGCAAGACCGTCATCCAGCATCAGCTTGCAAAATGGGCAGAGGCAGATATCGTGGTATATATCGGCTGCGGAGAGCGTGGAAATGAGATGACTGACGTTCTGAATGAGTTCCCGGAACTGAAAGACCCGAAGACGGGCCGTTCCCTGATGGAGAGGACCGTTCTGATCGCGAACACATCGGATATGCCGTTTGCAGCCCGAGAGGCTTCTATTTATACAGGTATTACGATTGCAGAGTATTTCCGTGATATGGGATATTCCGTTGCGCTTATGGCAGATTCTACCTCCCGTTGGGCGGAGGCGCTGCGTGAGATGTCAGGACGTCTTGAGGAGATGCCTGGTGAGGAAGGATATCCGGCATACCTGGGCTCTCGTCTTGCAGAGTTCTATGAGAGGGCGGGGCGCGTAATTTCCCTCGGTAAGGACGGAAGAGAAGGGGCGCTGTCCGTAATCGGGGCAGTATCTCCTCCGGGCGGTGATACTTCTGAGCCGGTATCCCAGGCAACCCTTCGTATTGTAAAAGTGTTCTGGGGGCTTGATTCTGCGCTTGCGTATAAGAGACATTTCCCGGCTATCAACTGGCTGACAAGTTATTCCCTGTATCTTGACAATATGCAGGATTGGTTTAACGGCACAGTTGCAGAAGACTGGATGTCTGACCGTCAGAGGATGATGAGCCTTCTGACAGAGGAAGCGGCGCTGGAAGAGATCGTTCAGATGGTAGGTATGGATGCACTTTCACCAGGCGACCGCCTGAAGATGGAGGCAGCAAGATCGATCCGTGAGGACTTCCTCCATCAGAACTCTTTCCATGAAGTAGATACCTACACACCGCTCCGGAAACAGTATCTGATGATGAAACTGGTGCTGGCATTCTATGACCTGGCTACAGACGCGCTGAATAAGGGCGCATCGATGAAAGAGCTGTTGGTTATGGATGTTAGAGAGAGAATCGGCCGTTACAAATATACAACGGTTGATAATATCGAGACAGAGTATGAGAAGATTATGAATGAATTGCATGCAGAGATCGCAGGGACATTCGGGAAGGAGGACTTCTAATTATGCCAAAGGAATATAGAACCATACAGGAAGTTGCCGGACCGCTGATGATGGTAAAAGGTGTAGAAGGCGTTGCATACGACGAACTCGGTGAGATCGAACTCGCAAGCGGTGAGAAGCGCCGCTGCAAAGTTCTGGAAGTAGACGGGGATGACGTTGTTGTCCAGTTGTATGAAAATGCTGCCGGCATCAACTTAAGCAACAGTAAGGTGCGTTTTCTCGGACGGAGCATGGAACTCGGAGTGTCCGGGGATATGCTGGGACGTGTATTTGACGGACTGGGACGCCCCATCGATGACGGCCCGGAGATCCTGCCGGAGGAGCGAAGAGACATTAACGGCCTGCCTATGAACCCGGCGGCCCGTGTATACCCTGAGGAGTTTATCCAGACAGGTGTATCTGCCATTGACGGTCTGAATACACTGGTACGTGGACAGAAGCTGCCGATCTTTTCCTGTTCCGGTCTGCCGCATTCACAGCTGGCAGCGCAGATCGCAAGGCAGGCTAAGGTTCGCGGGACGGATGAGAACTTCGCCGTTGTATTTGCCGCAATGGGCATTACCTTCGAGGAGTCCAACTACTTTATCGAGTCCTTCAAGGAGACCGGCGCCATCGACAGAACCGTACTGTTTATCAATCTTGCAAATGACCCGGCTGTTGAACGTATTTCCACGCCTCGTATGGCGCTTACGGCAGCAGAGTACCTGGCGTTTGAGAAGGATATGCATGTACTTGTTATTTTGACAGATATTACAAACTATGCGGATGCTCTCCGAGAGATCTCAGCTGCAAAGAAAGAGGTTCCGGGACGCCGCGGATATCCTGGATATATGTATACAGACCTTGCTACCATGTATGAGAGAGCCGGGCGTCAGAGGGGGAAGAACGGAAGTATTACCATGATCCCGATCCTGACCATGCCGGAGGATGACAAGACCCATCCGATCCCGGACCTTACAGGATATATCACAGAGGGGCAGGTTATCTTAAGTCGTGAGCTGTACCGTAAAGGCCTTCAGCCGCCGATCGACGTACTGCCTTCCCTGTCACGTCTGAAAGATAAAGGTATCGGCGAGGGCAAGACAAGGGCAGACCACTCCAACACCATGAACCAGTTGTTCGCAGCTTATTCCCGTGGAAAGGATGCGAAAGAGTTGATGACCATCCTTGGGGAGGCAGCCCTCACAGAGATCGACCTTCTGTATGCAAAATTTGCGGAAGAGTTCGAGAAAGAGTATGTATCTCAGGGATACAACAATGACCGTTCCATTGAGGAGACACTGGAGATCGGCTGGAGGCTTCTCTCCATCCTGCCAAGAGCCGAGCTGAAACGTATCGACGACAAATTCTTAGACCAGTATTATGGTAAAGTATAAGGAGGAGAATAATGGCATCTAAGCAGATCACTCCTACCCGTATGGAACTCACAAAGACGAAGAAAAAGCTTGTTACCGCCAGAAGGGGTCACAAACTCCTGAAAGACAAACGTGACGAGCTGATGCGTCAGTTCCTGGAGCTGGTGAAGGAGAACATGGCACTGCGCCAGAAAGTAGAAGCCGGAATCCTCTCTGCAAATAAGAATTTTGTTATAGCGAAAGCCGGTATGGACGAAGCTACGTTAAATACAGCATTGATGGCGCCGAAGCAGGAGGTTAATCTTGAGGTAGGGCATAAGAATGTTATGAGCGTTGATATTCCTGTTTTTGAGACAAAGACAAGGACAGCGGACGCCAATGATATTTACTCCTACGGCTTTGCATTTACATCCAGTGACCTGGATGACGCCGTAAAATCTCTGGCGGATATTCTGCCGGATATGCTGAAACTTGCGGAGACGGAAAAAGCATGCCAGCTTATGGCGGCCGAGATCGAGAAGACAAGGCGCCGTGTAAATGCGCTGGAGCATGTGACGATTCCGGAGGCTCAGGCAACGATCAAGTACATTACCATGAAGCTGGATGAGAACGAGAGAAGCTCTCAGATCCGGTTGATGAAGGTAAAAGATATGATGCTTGAGGAAGCGCACAAATATAGCGAAAGAGCGTAAGTGTAAAATGATAAAACCCCGGGACGCAGATAAGAGATTGTCTGTGTCCCGGGGTTTCTGTAATTGTGTAAAGATAATCATCTGCGCGGATGATTTTACTTCGCTGTCCTCATATAATATCTGCAAATGCTTTTACTAATTCCCTAAGAGTTGTATTTACATCAAAGAAATGAGGCGCGGTATGTATAATCGTGGGGAAATATATATTTTCAGATAATGAATATAAAAACAAAAAAATATATTGGCCGGACACTCCGGAAAGAACCGCATTTAAAACAGCAAGGGCATTTAATGTATTATAGGTTGCCGGATTTAATAAATGCATGATTCCCCACAACATGCCGCAAAAAATAGTACCCTTATGTTTTCCCAGCAATATTACCAGTCTTGGCCATAAATAACCCCTATAGACAAATTCTTCTGTAAAGAATAGAGTGAACAGATCAAGTAATATATTAATAAAAAAATCAACGATAGAAATTTTATGAGTGCTCAATTGGGGCACATTTTTTATCAAAGCAGCAAAGAGAAAAAGCAAAAAAACTATGACAGTAACTTTAATATTTCCCTTTTTTAATCCCAGCGTATGCATTTTTCTTTTGTTTTGTAAGACTACAATGATAAAAAACAGTATGGAGTAAACGACTCCGAAGATGGTGACGAAGATCCATTCATCTTTTTTCATTGCGAAATATGTAATACAAAGTAAACCTATATTATATATTAAATACGTTATAACGGCTGATTTACATTCCTTTTCCGTTAAATCACGAAAGAAGAACGGTTTAAATATTGAAAAATTTTTCTTGAGCATTTGTATAATCTCCTACTGCCATTTATAAGTGGGGATATCTCATATTCATATTTTGAGATATTATTACTATATTCTATTTTGGCTTCTTTTACAAGACGGTGAAAATTAGAGGATTTTGCAAATACCAAAAAATTTCGGTAAAAAAGAATTCAGAAAACTTGTGGAAGTGATTTGATTATGATATGATGAAAATGATAAATGCAGAAAATAACAGAAAGCAATGGAGGATGACAGAAAAATGAGTAAAAAGGAAAAGAACAACCCCTTCCGCTTATTTAGCTTATTCAGGAAAAGCGCTCCAGTGACAGCAGAAGAGGATGAACAGAAACAGTCATCCGAAGCGGAGCAGGTTTCCCAGGAGGAAGCGGCAGCTGAAGTAATCCAGAACGCAATTGAGGTATCAGGAGGAAGCCTGATCTATTCTCTCTGGCATGAATGGAAAGAAGCAGTGGATCGTCAGGAGGAAAGTGAAGAGGTACAGGAAGAGACAAAGGAAACATCAGACGGACAGGAAGAGAAAGAAGCGTCCGAAGGAGAAGAGGAAAGGAAAGAAATTGAGGAAACCGCCGAAGAGCCGACAAAAATGATCGGGAACCAGAAGAGGCAGTATCCAGAGTCTCTGGAAGTTTTTCTGGAGATATCTGAAGAGGGAATGCCGTTAACGGATCAGGAGCTTGAGGCAGAGAGGAAGAGGATTCTTGACAGTCTTCAGGCAAGGGTGAAAAAACATCCGTTATTTTCCAAAAAGGAAAAGAAGGAGGATGACGCAGAGGAAGAGGAGGAGAGCCTGAGTATTGACGCAGAGGCTATTATTTATGTGACCAGGAACCGCATGGCGGCGTGGGCATTTATCCTTCCGCCTTATGGAGAGGGGAAAGCACTTTCAAGGAATCAGCTTGACCAGTCACTTGAGGAGGCATCAGTTTGTGAAGGCATTGATCAGGAGGCTCTGGGGAACATTATAGAAGAACAGCCGTATTTCAGGCTGGTGTTGATTGCCCTGGGTACACCGATGGTTTCGGGAGATGACGGATATGTGATAGAGCATTTTGCACAGGAGAGAGAGAAGAGTTTTGCCGTGGATGACCGCGGTAAGATGGACTATCGTGCCCAAAATTCTATCCAGGGGGTGCGGGAAGGAGAAGTGCTGTGTCAGATCGTTGCCCCGACACCGGGATCGGACGGTGTAAATATACAGGGAGATGTGATACCGGCAAAAGCGGGAAAGGAAGCAAAACTCCTGGCAGGCCGCAATACAAAGATCAGCGAGGACAAGACGCAGCTTGTCGCAACGATAGACGGACAGCTCAAATATCAGGCGGGAAGGTTCAATGTAGAGCCGCGGCTTGATGTTTCGGGAGACGTGAATTACGATGTGGGAAATATTGATTTCTACGGAGATGTCAGAATTACCGGAGACGTAAGGGAAGGCTTTATCGTTCGGTCCTCAGGGACGGTGACTGTTGACGGTCTTGTAGAGGCAGCTACCATAGAGGCAGAGGGAGATGTCATTATACGAAATGGAATTGCCGGCGACGAGAGAGCTGTAATCAAAGCCGGCGGCAGTGTGAAGGCAGCGTATATGGAGAGCTGCACTATCTATGCGGGAAAAGAAGTCCATGCAAATAATATTATTGGCTCTAACATCTATTGTGACGAAAAGATCGTGGTAAAGAACGGAAGAGGGACGATTATCGGCGGAAGGCATGTCGCGGGCCAGAAGATCGAGGCCACCACCATAGGCTGCCGGGCAGAACGGCCCACAGAACTGGTTGTGGGAGAAACGCCTAATATTCAGAAGAGGAAGGAAGATCTTCAGAAGGCAATTGAAAAAGCAGGGAAAGATCTGGAGGAAATGGACCGCACCATTAAGTATCTGGCCGGATCATCAGGAGATAATGCGGAAAGACGCCAGAAAATGGAGGAGATCCTGATGCACAGGACAGTTCTTCTTGACCAGCATGAAAAATCTCAGAAAGAATTAGAGGAGCTTACCCAGAGAGGGGAGGGCGGTGTCAAAGGAAGGATCATTGCGGATACAGTATATCCGCCTACACAGATCCGCATTCGGGATTATACGTATATCGTCCAGGATGAAGTCGGCAATGCCAATATTCATGTTGAGGAAAATGAAATTGTGCTCCACTAACACAGAAGAGAGAACCTTTTACATTTTTTGTCATATATTAAAGGTAGATACTTATCTCAAGGAGCGCATACCCATGAGCAATAAATACCCGTTTTATATGACATATCAGATGCCGGTACTTTTTGATGACGAAAGGATGGACCGCCGCGATTACGACTACATGAAAAGTATTTATCCGGATACAGCCAGGAGAATACTGCCGTATGTGGAGGAAGAGTGTGACCGCCTGGAATATGATGCAAGTATGATCTATGATGAGTATCCAGATCAGCTGCAGCTGCGCATGATGTGCAGGAGAGTCTACGACAGGGCAAAGGATGCGGAGGATCACCCGGGTCAGTGGCTGGAGGACTTTATTCAGGTGATGGTCTGCCAGGAACTCTGTCAGAGGAGGAGAGAGTACCGCGGAAGAAGGAAGAGATTTTACTGATTTCAGAAAAAGAGGACTGCGCAGGGAAATATTGCTGCAACAGTCCTCTGATTTATATTTTTTTTAAAAATTCACGATTTTTTTTAGTATAGATTCTATGATTGAAGGAAATTATATCGCACAAAAGTAGACGGATTGCGAAAGATATGTTAGAATAGCGTTGCCATTTGTAATTGGCCTTATTTTTGACAGAGGAAACTGCGATATGAATAATGTAATATTTATCGGAATGCCTGCTGTAGGGAAAAGTACGGTAGGAGTTGTGACAGCAAAGCGCATGGGGTACAGGTTTATTGATACGGACCTGCTGATCCAGGAACAGGAGGGAATGCTGCTGAGAGAAATTATTGCCCGGCGGGGGATTGAAGCATTTCTGGCAATTGAGGATCGTACAAATGCCGGCGTAGAGGCGGAAAAAGCCGTTATCGCGCCCGGAGGAAGCGTCATTTACTGCGAGAATGCAATGAAGCATTATAAAGAAATCGGAAAAGTAGTATATTTGCAGGCATCTTTTGAGACAATAAATAACAGACTGAAGAACGCGAAGAACCGGGGCGTTGTCTTAAAGGAGGGACAGACGCTTAAGGAGCTTTACAAAGAAAGGGTGCCGTTTTTCGAGAAATATGCTGACATCACGGTATGTGAAGACGGATATGATCTAGGGGAGACCGTTGAGCATGTGTTGGAAGCAATAAAACAAAATATTGAGAAAAATATTACGGATTAGTTACATAATTGTAAAAAATATTTTACAAATGAAAATTATGTGGTATAATAGCGAAGGGTATAGTTTAAAAAGATATTTTGTTGAATGAAGATATAAATAAATTATGAGGTGTGGTAATGGAACAGTATATTATTAAGGGAGGCCATCCGCTGGTTGGAGAAGTTGAAATCGGGGGAGCAAAGAATGCGGCGCTGGCAATCCTGGCAGCTGCTATTATGACGGATGAGTCGGTAAAGATTGATAATCTGCCGGACGTGAATGATATTAATGTTTTATTAAATGCCATTGAAGGTATTGGAGCAGAAGTAAACCGGATTGACCCCCATACAGTAAGGATTAAAGGAAGAAGGGTCACAGATTTCAGTATTGAATATGATTATATCAAAAAGATCAGAGCGTCCTACTACCTGCTGGGAGCTCTGCTGGGGAAATATAAGCACGCCGAGGTGGCACTGCCCGGCGGGTGCAATATCGGAAGCAGGCCGATCGATCAGCATCTGAAGGGTTTCCGGGCTCTGGGTGCGGACGTTGACATTGAATATGGCAAGATTATTGCAGAGACAGAACGGCTCACAGGCAAGCACATTTATTTTGATGTGGTGAGCGTGGGCGCGACCATTAATGTTATGATGGCGGCGGCTATGGCAGAGGGTCTGACCATTATGGAAAATGTTGCCAAGGAGCCTCATGTCGTGGATGTGGCAAACTTCTTAAACAGCATGGGGGCAAATATCAGGGGCGCAGGCACAGATGTGATTAAGATCCGCGGTGTACAGAGACTTCACGGCACAGAGTATTCTGTTATTCCGGATCAGATTGAGGCGGGGACGTTTATGTTTGCAGCAGCGGCAACCCGCGGGGATGTGACAGTACAGAATGTTATTCCGAAGCATCTGGAGGCTACCATTGCAAAGCTTTTGGAGATTGGCTGTGAAGTGGAGGAGCATGATGATGCTGTGCGTGTTGTGTCCAAGGGAAATCTGCGGAGCACTCATGTAAAGACATTGCCGTACCCGGGATTTCCTACAGATATGCAGCCGCAGATTGGAGTAACCCTGGCTCTGAGCAAAGGGACAAGTACGATTACGGAGAGTATTTTTGAAAATCGTTTC
>CANSCI010000008.1 GCA_947645355.1 uncultured Dorea sp.
TACTACCGCAGCTCAGGGACAGCACCGGCTTTGAAGCCTACTGCAATGAGTGGTGGCATTATGTTCTGGCAGATGAACCGTACCCAAATACATATTTCAATTTTTGCATTGCATAGCAGGATTGGCTTGAAGTAATCTTACAGAGACAAGCAGCGTAAGGTATTTCAAGTTTTTATATAGAATCACGATTTCCTGTATGTTCGTGGGTAAAATATAGAAAAATGATATACAGGAGGTCTATGATCATGAATCTAATAACAATGCAAAAGATACAGGCGTTTGAAGAAAGCCTGTATCTGAATGAGAAATCCAAAGCGACTGTGAGCAAATATCTCCAGGCCGTTCGGAAACTGGCGGAGTATTTGCGCGGGGAGGAACTTACCAAACCCCGGCTTTTGGAATACCGGGAGATACTACAAAGCCGGGTGAAGGCTCAAACTGTCAACGGTGCCCTGTCGTCCATCAACACTTTTCTGGAGTTTTGCGGCTGGCAGGACTGTAAGATAAAGCTCCTAAAGGTACAGCGGAAAGCATTTCTGGATGAGACGCGGGAGTTATCTGAGGCGGAATACAAACAGCTCTTGGAAGCGGCTCAGGCCAAAGGAAATGAGCGGTTGTATCTGGTGATGCTGACCATATGCGGCACAGGCATCCGGGTCAGCGAACTGCAATATATTACAGTGGAAGCGGCCAAAAACGGAAGGGCAGAAATTTGCATGAAAGGGAAAAACCGCACCGTTCTTCTGCAAAAGGGGCTGCGCGGCAGGCTGTTGAAATACGCAGAGGAGCTGGGCATAGACAATGGCCATATTTTCCGAACCAGGAGCGGCAGGCCCCTGGACCGGACGAATATCTGCCATGATATGAAAAAACTCTGTGCCAGCGCCAGAGTGGATTCCTGCAAGGTGTTTCCTCACAACCTGCGGCACCTGTTTGCCCGCAGCTTTTATGCCATTGAGAAGAACTTGGCCCATTTGGCGGACATCCTTGGACACAGTCGCATTGAGACAACACGGATCTATGTAGCAGTCAGCGCCGCAGCTCATGAGCAGATTTTGAACAAAATGAGACTCATTTTATAAAAAAACCACAGATTGACTCATCTGTGGTAAATGCTATCACACCTGTACCGCAAAGTACGCTACAAGTACATATAGTATAGCGTAAAGTTCTTATGTTTTCAAGTGGTACATAAGTAAAATCAAGGGAAAATCCTACATAAAATAATATTTGCGCATGACAAGAAAGCCTGCATCTGCTTTTTTATTTGCAGGCTTTTTTGTTGTGGCAGAAAGGGCGATTTGCAGTCAGGGCAAATCGTCTTTTTCTGTTTTCCGTATGAATTTTCGACCTGTAGTTATGCCAAAGTTACCACAGATGAGTCAATCTGTGGTATTCAGTCGTATGTTGGGCAAAGCTGGCGGCAGGCACAGCAACAAACCGCCGCCAAAGAAAGGCAGGTAATCGTATGGATTGTAGACAGAAACCGACTGCAAAAACAGGGAAGGTTTCTGCACTTAATACAGAGGCTTATGAGATACTGCTGAATATGTCTCAAGCCTGCAAGATAGAACCTCTGCCTAATTGCCATGCATACTTTGAAAAAGGCGAGCCAGAAAGCTTTTCGGGAAGGAGGTGTATGAATGGGGTGAAAACAGGTGCAATGGGTCTGCTGGATATCCTGGCAGCCAAAAACGGCTGTATGTATCTGTCCAATCTGGCGGGAACGGGATCAAATATGTTTTTGTTCCACCACCTGTATGAAATTAGTGCGCAGGATTTTAGCCTGCGGGAGTGGGAGGACGCAGTTTCCTATCTGACCGGGCAGAACCGAACCTTTGCAGACCCGGAACAGGCGAAACAATATTTATTCGGATGCACGTTGAACCAGCGTGCAGAAAACCATGAAAAGAGGTAAACACTATGAAACAAGCAAAAAAGAGCAGACTGCTGGCCATGCTGCTGGCGGTTATCATATTGCTGAGTATGCTTCCTACCGTGGCTTTTGCGGAAGAAAATGAAAGCACACTGGCGGAGCAATGCACCGTCACCGAAGGCTGCACGCTGGAGGAGGGGCATGAAAGAGAGTGCGCTTTAGCAGAATCTGAATCGGAGTCTGCTGCAGAGCTGGCAGAAGCAGAAGATACAGTAGAGACTGTTGAAGAACAAGTGGAAACTTTATCAGAAAGTGGAATCACTACGTTTGACGAACTGATTATGGCTATCAATAATGTTGAGAACGGTGGAACTGTTACACTTGCGGGCGATATTGCTGGTGATGTGGAGGTCTCGTCAAATAAGCAGTTTACATTGGACCTAAATGGAAAAACATTAAACGGCCAGATCAAAATCAGTAATGCAGATGCAAATGTATCTATTCAAAATGGTACAGTTACTCATAATGGAGAAAATTTAGCAGCTGCAACAATTTTAATATCAGCAGGGAAAGCAATACTTTCAGATAATCTGACAGTTAATGCAACTTCAACTAGTGGTGAATCAATTGCAATTGCTGTTGTATCTACTGGTGAGTTAGAAGCCAATGGGGTTAATGTGGGCTCTAATGATTGGGGTATAGGATTGTTAAATTCAGCACAAGCAAACCTCACCAATATGAATGTATTGACTGGCGGAAACCCGATTTCTACAAGTGCTGCTCAAAGTGACTCAAGCATGAATGTTACGATTGATGGCGGAACATATAAATGTACTAATGCAAATGGTGACTGGTCTTATGTAGGTATTTACTGGGCAAGTCATGGTACATTGAACATTAAGAATGGTACATTTACATCACTATCACCAGAAGCTGCTTCATTATTTGTGAAAAATGGAACTGTAAACATTGATAATGGTAATTTTACGGGAACAAAGGATGGATTAAAAATCACTTCCGAACAAGTAGACTCTACAGAGATTGAAGTAAATATCAATGGTGGAAATTTTGCAGGCATCAGATCAGGTTTGTATATTAAAACAACTGCCACTGGCAACGCTAAAAATGATAAATTCAGCGTAACTGTAAAAGATGGTGTTTTTGATAATATTTACACAAGTATAAAAGATTTTAGCCCACAAGTATCTTTTGAGGGAGGTTCTTTTATTAAAGGAGATGGATGGTTTTCGGATGAAACAAATCATTGGTATAATCGCAATGACAGCGATGCAATAGCATATAAAGCAGAACACATATTTAAGTGGATTGTTGACAAAGAAGCAACTGCCGCGCAAAATGGCAGCAAGCATGAGGAATGCACTCTTTGTCATTATCAAAAAGCAGCTGTAGAGATTCCTGCACTTGGACATGATTATAAAGAGGAATGGTCTTCTGATGAAACAAATCACTGGCATGATTGCAATGACTGTGATGGAAGAGCAGATAAAGCAGAACATATATTTAAGTGGATTGTTGACAAAGAGGCAACCGCTGCGCAGAATGGCAGCAAGCATGAGGAATGTACCGTTTGCCATTACAAAAAAGCGGCTATAGAGATCCCAGCACTCGGCGGAAACACGGGCAATCCCGGCAAGCCGAGCGGCGGAAATACAAGCAATTTCGGTAAGCCGAGCGGTGGCAGCCCGCAGACAGGAGATAATAGCCATGTAGCACTCTGGATTTCTCTGCTGGCAGTTTCGTTGATCGGCCTGCTTGCAACACTTTTGGCAATGAAAAAGAAAAACTATCGCGGAAACTGAGAGAAATAATCTAAAGTACGGCGGTGTGGGAATGGCCCCGCACCGCTTTTCTAATGGAAAGCAGTGGATTTGAAGCCTGCTGCAACTGATAGTGGCATTATGCTCTGGTAGATGAATCGTACTCAAATACATATTTCAATTTTTACATTGCATGACTAAATAAACTGAAAAAGGAAAGCGGAGAGCGATTTTTCTCTCCGCTTTCCTTTTCAATTACTTTAGGGGTATCTTAACTGTAACATTCAATCCATGAGGACTTGTTTCAAAAAAATGGATTGTTCCCTGATGTGCTTTCACAATCTGCCGCACAATTTTAAGGCCCAAACCATGTTCCATTTCATCGGTCTGTTTTTGCGTACTGGAAATATCTTCGTCACTGTTTAATGCGTTTAACTGGGCTTCACTTACCCCGCATCCATTGTCCATAACAGAAAATACACAGAGGGTGTCATTACTGCCAATGGAAACCCGTATTTTACACCCATTACGATTATGGACAATACAATTCCTTATCAAATTAGCCAACATTCGGCTAAGTAAAACCTGATCTCCGACAATCGAGAGGCTTTTACCGGGATTATCTTCTGAGAGTTCCAACTCGTATAGTTCTGATAGGCTATCATTCAATATTTCACTGACAACCTGGCGCGCTAACTCTATCGGGTCAAGGCTTTGTTTTTGCATAGGCTGCATAGAATATTCTAATTTAGTTGACAAATTCAAATCAGCCACTAAATCTTTTAGCTGTTCACCGTGTCTCTGGATTATCCCAGCCTGGTTTCGGACAGCTTGAGGCAAAGAAGAAGTGTCTTTTATTTCGCTTGCATATCCCAAAATCACAGAAAGCGGTGTGCGTATATCATGGGAAATTCCCCTTATCCAGTCTGCACGGGTATTATCCTTTTTCAGCAAATAGTCACCGGCCTTATTCAAACCAGCATTGATTTCTGCTAACTCGCCGGTTTCTTCCAGATGGACAGGCTTTCCAACTGATAGATGCCGAATGCCTCTCAAAATCGGCGCCATAGCTTTTTCTACCCGGCGGGCATTGCGGATAAACAAATATATCATCAAAAAAATATTGATACAGAATACCGCCGTTAATCCGAATAGCATAGGCCAAATATATTGCGCCTTGAAAGAAAAATAGTAATTCACAACGCTTTCTGGAGGCAAGCCGATCACCAAAAGCCCATCTTGTCGTTTTGCAATATTGGTCGGATAATCATCAAGATACCAGCGACTAAACATGGCAATATCCATTGAGGAATAATGGCGTGGTAATTCTTCCGGCAGATTTTCTTCCCAAATGACAGTGCCATCATCATCTAAGATCATGGCCCACGCTTCAAAATTATTCAGCATTTCTTTCGCTTGTGTATCTGCACTGAATTCCCCATCTGTTGCCATGATATGATTTGAAAAATCCTCGATTGGGAATTTGGATGTTGCCACATTACCTAAATAAGCTATTACAAAATAGGAAGCTACTAACAGTGCATTGACAGCCAGAAAAAGAACTATAATCCTAACTGTGGAAAATATATAACGGCGAAAAAATCGTTCTGATGTGTTCACGTCTGCGCCCCCTTAATATTCAGGCGGTACCCGATCCCCTTGATCGTCACAAGGGAAATCGGCTTTGAGGGATTTTCTTCAATCTTTTCCCTCAAATGCCGGATATGGGTTGCTAACGTACTCTCATATCCCTGCCAGAAGTCGCCGCAAATCGCCTGACACAGTGCGCCGGTAGTAACGATTCGGCCTGCGTTTTCATACAGCTTTTCAAAAAGTTGGAACTCCTTGGCCGTCAGTGAGATACTTTCGCCATTTCGTTGAACCATTGCTTTTTCCAAATCAACGGTTGCTGTATCAAAGAACACTTTGCGATCCTTCCCAGGATAGGCCCGCTTCAATATGGCCTGCACTCGGAATAATAATTCCTTCGGCAGAAATGGTTTCAACAGGTAATCGTCCGCTCCATTTTCAAAACCCGCAAATTTGTCCTCCGCTTCACCGCGAGCTGTCAGCATGAGAACCGGGATCTTGCTTATCCTTCGCAATTCTTTTAGTGTGGCAAATCCATCCATGCCTGGCATCATAACATCAAGGATCACCATATCCGGCTGCTTCTCTTTACATACTTTCAAAGCAGCTTCACCAGAGGATGCCGTCAACACTTGCGTAAAGCCGGCTCTCATAAATATGGATCTCACCATTTCCTACAGCTCAGTTTAATCTTCTACCACAAGAATCATCCTATCGTTCATATGTCACCACCTTTTTTCTGTTTATATTATACCGCAAGATGGACAGATTGACTATTCTGGCCTTGAAATCTCAAAGTAAATTCAAAGTTGGCTCAAAGTTATCTCAAAGTTGATGTGCTATGCTGATTACGAAAACAAAAAGGAGGCGCAAGCTATATGAGTGATTACATTATTGAAACGCATGATCTGACGAAAAAATACGGAAATCAGAACAGCGTTTCCCATCTGAATATTCATGTAAAAAAAGGTCGCATCTATGGGCTACTGGGACGCAATGGTGCAGGCAAGACAACGACCATGCGGATGCTGCTGGGACTGACAGCTCCCACGTCCGGTGAAGTGGAGATTTTCGGTAAGCCAATTCATGGCAATGAAAAGGAAATCCTGCCCCGAATTGGCTGTCTGATTGAGTCACCGGGTTTTTATCCCAATTTGACAGGAACGGAAAACCTGAAAATTTTTGCCGACCTGCGGGGATTGAAAAGCCCGCAATACATCAAAAATGCTTTGGAAGTTGTCAACCTGCCTTACCGGGACAAGAAATTATTTTCGCAATATTCTCTCGGTATGAAGCAGCGTTTAGCTATTGCATTGGCCGTCATGCACAATCCCGAACTGTTGATTTTGGATGAACCGATCAACGGCCTTGACCCCATCGGTATTGCAGAGGTGCGCGATTTTATCCGGGAATTGTGCGATGCCACAGGGAAAACGATCTTGATTTCCAGCCACATCCTTTCGGAAATTTCCCTGTTGGCTGATGATGTTGGAATTATCGACCACGGTAATTTGCTGGAGGAAAAAAGCCTAAAAGCGCTGGAGGGTAAAAACGCGAAGTACATCCATTTTTGCGTATCGGATGCACAAAAGGCTGCACAGATTATTGCCGCAACATTTCAGAGCAAAAACATCCAGCTTATGGATGACAATAATTTGTATCTTTATGATACGGCCCTGCCTGTAGCGAGAATTAACCGCACATTTATTGAAGCTGGCATTGACGTTTGGGAAGCCCATCTCTGCGAGGATACTTTGGAGGATTACTTCAAGAGAATTACAGGGGGTGAGGGGATTGCTTAAACTGATCCAATGCGAAATGCGGAAGTTAAAGCGGAAACACTTTGTATCATTTGTGATTTTCGCCGCACTTCTGTTCCCAATTCCGTTTACGGCTCTTGTACTGGCTGGAAGCATGGGTAACTTTACCGGCTTTGAAGCAGTTTTTGGCTTGCTGGTTACTATGGGTATGCCCATCATGCTTCCGGCTGTTTTAGGTATCATTGCGGCCATGCTATTTTTCATGGAACGGGATAACGATACTTTGAAAAACCTACGCATTATCCCTACCTCCCCAGCTAAGATTGCTACCGCAAAAATCGCTGTACTTTATATTTTGGGACTGATCTTTGCCTTTGCCACCATGGTTTCGTCAATGGTTGGCGGCCTGATTGCCGGAAGCGAGTTGACAAATATTGGGGAAAACTTTGGGATTGCAATTATCACAGCATTGCTCTACACAACAAGTATTTTGCCGGTTGTCATTGCGATTGTCGGATTTAACCGCTCCTATATCTTTTCGGTTATTCTAACCTTTTTTTATACAATGTTCGACTTTATGCTTGCGTATGGAGGACTATTTGCCACAACAGACCCAATGATGAAGATGATCACAAACATCATGCCAGCACCTATTATTTACCGTTGGCAGGCGGTCCGGTTTGTTGATCCCGGAACCCCGGCTTATTCTGTAATGGAGCCGTATTTTTTACCTCTGTGGCTTGTTACATTAACCGTCGTTATTATTGGGGTGCTGTCTTATCTGGCGATTGTCAGAATTTATAACAAACGCGAAAGTTGAGGTGAGAAAAATGGCAAGCATTATAAAAACGGAATTTTATAAAATAAGACGGTACTCCGTAATTTGGATTGGCGTAGCGACGATGTTTACCGTCGTGCTCCTTGCCCGGTTTATGGCAACGGCCTCTGACGGGGCAACCCATACGCTCATAAACTTTACTTCCAGTGTGATTTGGAACAATCTGGTTCTGATATATCCTGCAACAATCGTTTTGATGGCCGGATATATCATTGACCGGGAGCGTACAGACGACACGCTGAAAAATATTCTCACGATCCCTGTTTCCTTTCGGCAAATGCTGTTTGGAAAACTGATTGCTGTTGGATGTATAGCAGTAGCACTTTCCGTCATTGAATTCCTGTTCACGCTCATTGTTTTCTTTGCCAGCGGATTCCCCGGATTTTCTATCGGCGGTGCGGTACAGGTTCTTTTTCAGATGATCGGGATCAATTTGATCTCCTATATTGCAGTCATGCCTGTTATTGCTTTTACCGCTCAAAGAAGCGGCAGTTTTATGGCTGGCGTTGGCTTTGCTTTCTTTTATGGCTTTGTTGGAATGATGGCTTCCGGCCACGGCCTGCGTGACCTATATCCTATTACTGCGGGCCTTACCGTAATTGGTTATCAAGATGGAAGCAGTGATCCAACAGGAAACGTCTTGTTGAGTGCAGCCTCCATCTTGTTTATGCTGGCCGTGACATTCATTATCGTTTCCACAGCGAAAAATCGTGAAGTAACTGCCACAAAGAAGAAGAAAGAATCTGAAAAAACGGTTCATAAAAGAAATCATAGTGCGAGGTAGGAGGATTTTCAAATGAAATCAAAAAAAGTTATAGTAGGCATTATTGTCGCAATATTAGTTGTCGTCTGCATGGGGGTAGCTTTTCTTGCGACCCAAAATGACGAATACTATACGCAAATTGACAACAGATGGGTACAGGAGATTGCCCCTCATGGAGCAATGAATTATAAATACACGCTGACTGCCTACGATGAGAACGGGAACGAAAAAGATGTTGTGTTTGAAACAAGCCGTATTTTGACAGACGATGCGTTTCTCTGCCTGAAAGTCAATTTTATACGGGGTGTGGTAACATGGGCAGAAGTTGAATACAAGGAATTACCTGCGAGGGTTCAGCAGTATTATAACGAGTAGATCAGAGACACTTCCAAAATAATAATTAGTTGTTATAGAAAAATTCACAAAAAATAGAATAATATTAGGACGAATCAGGAAAGAAAACAGAATCCTCCCTGGTAGAATTTACTCAGCAAAAGCGGATGAGATCTGCCGCATAGTCAGGTAAATTGTAAGGGAGGAGGGGCTGTGTATATATAGAAGATAGAAAATCTCCTTACATCGTTGTCCGTGGTTCGGTATAAGTCTTACAATAGAATATTGTTTGGCGGCCTGTTCAAAAGCGTAAACAACAAATACACCGATGCCTGGTTTTATATTGGGTATCGGTGCTTTTACGTTATTGCTGTTCAGGATGAAAGGCGAGCCATTTAGCTTCATAAGTATCTAAATAAAACCGGTTTCCATACTCATTTTGAACGTAATGTTTTTTTACCTGATACCAACCGCGTAATTCCGTCCGCAGATCTGAGTCTGGAGAAATGGGTTCCAGCCATATCTGAGTAAATTGCCGGATCTCAGATAAGACAAGAGGCTTTCCGGATGGCAGACTCGGTTCGGAAAACAGCTGTGGCAGCGTAAACAGCTTTTGGGCATCAGAGAACGGAATGGTTTGACCGTTTGAGAGCATCAGAGTATGATTGATGGTGTTGACCAGCATCCAACCATGCTTCGCGGACCAAACCGGTTTTCCGTGAAAAATTGGAAGCGACTCTGAAGGAACTGGTACAGATTGAACTGAGATTCCCTGCTCCGACCGTCCAAGAAGAAAATCGGTTGTAACGCCGTAGAGATCGGACATTTTCTCAAGTCCTTCAACAGAAGGGGATTTGCGTTCTCCCTCCCATGCACTTAGAGTTGGTTGGGAGATGCCGAGTTTTTCGGCAGCCTCAATTACTTTCAAATTATTAATTTGCCTTGCTTTCTTAAAATATCTCGGCATTTGCCCACCACCTTTATCTTAACAATCAGCTGTTATTCAAGAGTCCAGAATCTTCTTGCTTGCGAACGTTTTCTCCTTCGGCTTTTTGATTCGTGAAAATACTTTTGAATGTCAGTCTACTATGTACATATTATTGTAGATATCGAGAATCGAATCTTTGGAACGGGAAATACCGATATCTGTTAGTCTAATATCAGTTTCACGTATCTGTGCAATAAAGTTTTGGATGTCCTCTCCAACGGAGGATGGTACTGGAATCCTCAGGTCTTCCCGAATTAACGGAAAAAGGCGAAATACATCCAGACGATGCTTCCGAATGTCACGGGAATTCACATGGAATCCCTGCGCCTTTTTGTCCTTGAGATCAAGCCAAGCTTTCATTTTCAAGGGAATGATGTGCTCGGCATCTAAGATGGATATCCCATCCGTGACGGTTCGGCCATCTAAAAGAAAATGATAGTAGTCGTCATTAAGAAGAATTGCGGACAGACTGGATACCTCATCATCAATATGCAGGGGCATGAGATGGGTATCAGCCTGAAGCTCCACATGATTCTGCGGTCTGGAGAAAAGCTCTATCATCTTAGGGTAAGAGGGATTGGCCGGGTCAATGAAGCGGTAGAATTCAGGCTGTCCTGTGCTTCGCTGTCTGGCATGATAGCCTCCGGCTTCTATAAAATCCCAAAATGCTTTTGCAAATTCTGTTGTCAGTGCCTCCACGATAATTACCATGTCGATATCAACGGTCTGGCGGAAGTCAAGACCGGCATCTGACATAAGCAGATCGCAGGCAAATCCTCCAATAACCGTATATTGGTCTTTATAATTGTCGAAATGTTCTCTGAAAATATCTATTCCGTTTACCATGTGTATTTCTCCTTATTATTCCTCATGCTTGATTGGAAGTTCGTGTTTTTCTCTTATATCGTCCAGACCCATTTGAATCCGTTCATTTGGATTATCTTCTAAACTTAACAGCAATGAGATATCATCAACCCGCCCGTTATTTGCCAACAAAATCGGATCATAGCGCCATACTTCAAGAATGTGCCCTCCAAAATCCCGGAAATCCTGCTCAGAGATAATTTCTGCAGACGGGATTTGTGTGCCGGCTTTTTTTGAGATGGCAGTTGCCCCATCCTGTTCGTTTGCCCCAACCATTGAAATATCCGCCAAAGCAAGGATACCGCTTTTGGGCGATGCCGAATCATAGAAGGGGGTTCTGACGTATATAAGTCGTTCTACCGGTGATTTTAAGCGGGGATAACCTTTCTTTAAAAATTCAGGCTTTTGAAAGGATGGAGAAATCCATTTGTTTGTTCCCTCGGTCCTGTAAGTAATAAGGCCGGATACGGTAAGATCATCAATTGCTCTGGTGCAGGTAGCTTTGGAGAGCAGAAGATCTCTGGATATTTGCGTCAAATTGACTGTATCAGTAGTCTGCAAATAATACAGATACAGGAACACGAGCTGGGTTCCGGGCGCCATTTTGTCAGGAACAGTTGTTTCAGCTTTAAATTTTTCCCAAAAGGAACAGCCCCAGAATGGGAGATAAACCTGTTGGGATGGTGAAATAAATGGTATATTGCTTTCAATCAGGTTACGCCGCTGCTTGGATGTTATGTTTTCAAGACACAGCGCACAGGGGAATTCGCATATCTCCTGAAATTTAATTAACTGCTTTTTTAATGTTGGAAGTCTCCAGGAAGAATCAATAGGAGACAGCAGTATACACTGGCTTTTATTCCAGAACAGGCTTTGAATCTTATATCCGTCACGAATATAAAAAGGCGTTTTGGCCGGACAATCAAATTCTGAAACTTTTATATTGTCCCCAAATATCGTTTCCAAAAAATCAAACATATTTTTCCCCCTTTCAAGACTCTGCGAATTTGTTTCATCGAGAAGGCATTATACCACATATAATGAAACTTGTCAAATACGAATGAAACAATATGGAGCTTTTAAGAGTCTTTGTTGTGAAAAACTCGACTTATATATTATGTGTAAGGCGAGCAGGGATTATCAGCCAAACAGTTTTTGTTTTTAAATACAGAACGACCTCGATATAATGCTAATTATATTGAACTCGCAGAACGAATGAGTGGCAAAGTCTGCTCTCAGTTAAACACAATCATAAAGATATCCTGCCTAAATGAGTTAAATATAATCAAATCGGTTGTAGATTGCCTTGATGGATCGTGTAATAACAATGAGGAGGCGAATCAAATGATCGAAGAATTTACTGCTCATCTGCAAAGCTTGGGAAAGTCTGAAAACACAATCCGGACGTACAGTCATGATGTAACGATGTATCTGCATTGGTGCCAGGACAGTTTTGGAGAGGAGCCACAGCTTTTATACCGTGCCAATATTTTGGATTACATTTCCTATATGCGAAATATTCGGGGTTATCATCCGCGTACCGTAAATAACCACCTTTCTTCCTTGAAGAGCCTAAATGAGTATCTGATTATGAGTGGGCGGCAGACGGAAGCTGCTGTGCTGGACAGCGATTTTATGAAAATCCAGATACAGTATGCCAGTCCCTGCACTGTGGAGAAAAAAGATGTAGAGGCATTCCGCCAACGCCTTCTGGAGAGTGGAAGTAAACGGGACTTTTGCCTGGTCACACTTTATGCCTATTCCGGTATGCGGCGGAGTGAATGCGTCAATCTCAAGCTGGATCAGGTTGATCTGACAGCAAAGGAAATCCGGATTGTCGGCAAGGGAGACAAGCACCGCCTGGTCTATATCAATGACAAAATTGTTTACGCGATTCGGGAGTACCTAAAGGTGCGTAATTCGGACAGCCCATATCTGTTCGTCAGCCGCCAGAGTGAGAAGCTGAATCCTTCCCGTATCAACCAGATATTTAACCGATACTCGGATGTCATTACACCGAAGACGCTGCGGCATTATTTCTGCTCCAATGCCCTGGAGAACGGATATTCCATTCACGAAGTCGCCAATCAGGCAGGGCACAGCAATGTGCAAACCACACTCATTTATAGTAACCCGACGGCAAAAGAAATGAAAGACAAAGCCAATCGACTGTGAGGTAAGAACATGAAGATAAAAAGGATTATTTGTACTATACTGATTTTGATATTTGCAAGCGGTATTGTGATAGGTGCCATCCAATTATATAAGCAGCACCGTGAGTATTCGGAAGGCGAGGACTCCTATACTGATTTGGACCATTATGTGAAGCTGCCTGAAGAGCCTAAAGAACCTTCCCCATCTCCCACAGATGAAACTGAGTCTGGAGGACGGGAATGGCCGGTTGTAGATTTTGCTTCCCTGCAGGAAATCAATCCGGATATCGTAGGGTGGATTTATATTGAAGGAACAGGAATCAATTACCCGGTTGTGCAGGGCAGGGATAACCAGTATTATCTAAAGCATTTATTCAGCGGAGAGTGGAACGGATCCGGCTGCATATTTCTGGACAGCAGAAACAGATTGGATTTCTCAGATCGACACAGCATCATCTATGGGCATCATATGAAAAATGGCGCCATGTTTTCCGGGCTGACGGAGTATAAGAAGCAGGAGTATTATAACGAGCATCCTATTGCCCTGTTATTGACGCCGGATAAAAACTATGAGATAGAGATTTTCGGCGGGTATGTGGCCAGCGTTCAGGATAAGGCGTGGGAAGTGGCATTTCCCTCAGACTCAGATTTTACAGAGTGGCTGGATAAAGCCAGAGAGCGTTCATGCTTTACCAGTGAAATTACCCCGGCAGTCACAGACCAGATTCTGACGTTCTCTACCTGCAGCTACGAATTTAACAATGCCAGGTTTGTATTGCTGGGCGTATTAAGGCCGGAAGAGTAACTGATTCAGAGGAAAACAGAGTAATTGATTGAATCAGGAGAATGCTATTACGAAAAATGGTGCATTTCCCTGTTTATTCGTAATGGAGATGATCCGCTCCTAAGGTAGATGTTGGCCTTGTGGAGCATTATAGCACCGGCAAGGATGGTAAAAGACAAAAAAGCAGTTGGAAGTTGATTTTGTAGCAACCAAGGGCAGAGAAAAGTATTACATCGAGTCTACTTTTGCTATGAATAATGAGGATAAAGTCAGAAGAAATGAAAGGGTATTACTACGATGGGTCTTCGCAAAAATGTTCTCTGAAAGTATTCTTCGTCCCACACCTGTTCATGGAGCTGTTCATAGGTAAATACATGATCTGGATTGAACACCAGTAGGGAAAGCAATTCATATTCCCGGTAGGTCAACCGTAGGGGCCGACCACTTAAAAGTCCTACCGGTTCTCACGCTGTATCACAAGATCACTCTGGGCAGCTATTGTGTATGCCCGCGATTTGAGAGGGTTCAACTGGTGAAACGTTGTAAAAGCGCATAGATATGGGCAAGACATTCCTCGGTTTTAAAAGGCTTTGTCAGGAAGTCGTCAGCCCCTGTTTCCAACGCCTGTACTTTGTCTGCTAACACCGACGACGTAGAAAGCAACAGGATTGGCATAGGTTTCATACACCGCAGTGTCCTTAATAGCTCCATGCCATCTATTTCAGGAAAGCATACGTTAAGAATTACGACTTCGTAGTCTCGCGTTGCCAGAGCTGTTAACCCTTCCTGGACGGTTAGAGTGTAGTAGGCTTCTGTTGTTTCACTTTTCAGATTGTATTTAATGGCTTTGCAAGTTTGTAAATCGTGGTCGATTATCAAAACACAGTTTTTTCGCATACTTTCCTCCTTCCCAAGTTAGGTACAGCGGGGATATTGTGTTAGGGATCGCCTTGAACTATTGTATTCGCATATATTCTCACATCATCTAATTACTGTATTGGTAAAAAACAAGTCAGCAGGAAAGAAAACCTTACCCACTGACTTTGAAAATCAAGATTACGATTAACAGTCTGCACATACTTTCTGATTTGTAGTTTACTCGCCAACATTCTGTTTGCGGTATTCAGCCGGTGCAATTTTTATCACATCTCGAAAGGCTGTTGCAAATTTACTTTGGTTTTCATATCCAACCTGATTTGCGATTTCCGCTATGGTAGCTTGGGTTTGGCGTAGTAGTACAGCAGCCTGCTTTATTCGGTACTCTTTCATATAAGTTCCAATAGGTTGACCATAGATACCCTTAAATGTGTTCTTTAAGGTTGTCGTATTGATTAGGAACTCTTTGGAAAGCTCTTCAATCGTTGGTCTAATCTGCAAGTCTGAAACTAGCTTTCGATGTATCTCTTTTACAATCTCAACCTGTGGAGATGTGTATAATTCTCGCTGCTTTTCCTGTGACACGTCCACCATACATAAAAACAAAAGCAGCTCCTGAACTTTCAGCTTAAAATAGGGCTTTTGCAGGCAATCCGGTATGGAATAAAGTTCTGAAAAAACATGGTCAATTTCGTTTTTTGCGCGCATAATAAAGCATTTTCCGTCAGCACAAAATTTTTCTTTAAATCCCATCAAGTCAATTTCACTTTCGGAAAGTATTTCCGGCATATTCTTCGATAAAATTTTCAGGTTGATGACAACGGATATTCCCCGATAATGTTTTAATGGAAAAGTCATCTCTGGCGCACAGTTATCCATTGTGTGGATTGAGAGGTCGCCTTCTCCAAGATAGAGGCATGAGCCGCTTAATAAACGGCTGCCTTCCCGCCCTTCTCGGCAGTGGTTTATTTCTAAAATATTTTTATCCAGACCTTCATTCCATTCACAGCTCGCCGCTTCAAAGTCATTGTAAATTAGCTGAATGCCAGGAAATACTTGATAAACAGTCATAAGACCAAGACCATCTGCACAATCCATTTTGTAAACTGTACAGTATCCATCATTATCTTTCGGAATAACCGCAGACAGGTTCTTCGTATTCGTAATCATATTTTCATTCATACTGGGCCTTTCTGCTACTTCGTTTTCTATTTGTTTTCTCAATAGAGTTTGAGTTTCTTTCATTATAATTCTTTCTTTCATTTTGCTCCGCTCCATTTAGTAGATTTTACACTCCAATTAGAATTATAATATGTTTAATGAAGCAGAGCAAACAGATAAAACGAAAGACTAAGTAAATCAGAATCGGCCCTCTGATGGAATATCACAGATGGGGAAGATTGGTTCTATACTGCCGAAGTACAGCCTCATTGTCTGGATGACAAATCTTTTCTAACTGGGCAATCATCGTTTCCTTATTTTTAGGAAGTGTTCCTTCTACCCAGACGGCATTAGAGGCTCCCAAGGTAGCAAAATACACAGGAATTTCCAGGTGTTCAATTAGTGTTTTCAGCTCATTTAATTTTTCTAATTCACTTTCTTCAGCCCAGTTTCCTTTTTGAATTTCCTCATACAATTCAGATTCTGGGTAAATGGTCAGCATGGAGGAACCAATGATTTTAGGGCGGGTCATATTGAAGATTTTTGCACTTTCTAGTGCGCCCTCAACTCCACGGCCAGAACCTGATACCCCGG
Organism: uncultured Dorea sp.; assembly: GCA_947645355.1. GTDB lineage: Bacteria > Bacillota > Clostridia > Lachnospirales > Lachnospiraceae > Dorea_D. Next base: position 16,359 of record CANSCI010000008.1, read on the forward strand.
TGAGATAAAAAAAGTTGTAGGTAATAGAAGCCTGATCCAGCCGTTTCGTCTGCTCCACTATTTCCTGGGCCAGATAACCCTTGTGCATAAACGTCAGTGCTTCATTATCACCAGTTTCTACTCCTATCGTAATTCCGTCATATCCAAGCCGGTGTAATTTCTTTAATTCCTCATCTGTTTTAAGGGTCACATCTGTTACGCGCGCAAAGCACCCGATTGTTTCACATTCCGGGAAGTATTGATGAATGAGCTTCGATATTTTTTCCAGCCGTTCAAATTGGAGGACAAACGGATTTGCGCCAACCAAGTAAATTCGCTTCACCTGTTTGCTTCTCCAAGAACGCATCTGAATCTGTGCTTCCAAAAGATCGGCTTCCACATCCTCCAAGGGGGACATACGGAACTTAAACGGAAGATCATCATACAACGTACAAAATTTACATTTGTGGTGAGTACATCCTGCCGTAACTTCAATTAGCAACGAACCAGCCTCATAAGGCGGACGCCAGATAGTTCCTGTATAGTGCATATAAATTACTCCTTTCTCATACCTGTCAGTTTTTTTCTTTGACTTGCCTTTATGATACAAGGTCGCACTGATTTATTCAACTACTGTCTTTTTTTAGTAGTAGTATTATTTTTAATACTATATTTTTATTTAGACAGTATATTGATTATTGCTCGCCTTTAAGGTATAATTTTATTAAGGAGGATTATGAAATGGCTGACAATAAATTTCAAGCGAAAGACATGATGGCTCGATGTGTTCCTATGAGTAGTCTACAAGCCGTTTTAAGCGGTAAGTGGAAAATTCTTATATTATGGTATGTTGCTTTTTATAAGGTTCAGAGGTTTGGAGAACTAATACGCCGTTTAGATGGCATTACACAATCAACACTCACGAAGCAGCTCCGTGAATTAGAAAATGATGGATTTCTTCATCGGGAGATTTACAAAGAGATACCGCCCAAAGTAGAGTATACTTTAACGGAGTTAGGAAAAAGTTTTATTCCAATTTTAAATGATATGATGGCATGGAGCGAAACGCATCTTTGCCCGGAGGAATATGTAAACCCATATACAATTTCTAAAAGCTATGACTAAAATATGCGATACTATAAAAATTCCCGCCACCCTATAAAACGGGGACGGAAATTTTTATTCATTGTGAACCTTCTCTTTGACTGGCTATCCTTTTAACTTTATAACAACATAACGTCACAACTAGATTCCTGATCCGTCAGTGTGTATCTCAAAGCAGAAAGTGAGCCATTGAATTGTGACTTGACAGATTGGTGTTATAAGAATTGGGTTGCAACAAGTCGAAAAACTGCAAGTGAAACACTAATAATGATGCATAGAAAATTTCGATTGGAGGTGACTAACATTTTAAATATTACCCGTTATGCAATTAAAAACGAATGTCTTATTCCGTGGGTTAAATTTTTTTGGCACATTGAAGCTGTAAATGCAGACATACACTATAAACTTCTTCCAACAGATTGTATTGATGTGATATTGAATTTGGCTGATGTTATAGTATATGAAACAGAATTTAATAGAATAATAGCACCCCCTTTTCATATCAATGGACTGCGCAGTAAGTGCAGTTTTATCCATCAAGAAAATAACATTCGTATTTTCGGTATTACATTTTATCCTCATGGGCTATATCCCTTTGTGCTTAAATCACTTAAGGAAGTCCAAAACAAAGTGGTCGATCTAAACGGGTTTTCGTACAGTTTGACTCAAAAATTGAAAAATGCAGTCAATAATGATACTGCCGAAAAAATAATAGCTGAAATAGAAAATACTTTGATTGATGAGTTATCTATAAAGCAAGATTTTGTAGACAAAGCACAGCTAATATCAGATTTTATAACAATTAACGATGATATATCTGTCAAATCCTTTTGTGATGAACGGTCAATAAACATAAAAACGTTTGAGAGATTGTTTTTATATTATACGGGCTATACTCCTAAAATTTTGCGCCGTATAAAACGTTTCCAGAATACATGTAATCAATTAGTACATCAACATATGGCGAGCTTAACCGATATTACATACGATAATAATTTTACAGACCAATCATATTTTATAAAAGAGTTTACACATTTTTCGGGAACAGCGCCACGCACCTTTCAAACAGAGAAAGCTACTGTAAAAGAGAATGTTAAATACAAATACCTATGACCAGTCGATTTTCTACAATACATCTTGTTTTATTCCATGTAGACTATGAAAAAAACAGGAGGTATTTTTTATGTCTATTGCAACGGAAATCGTAACAATGAAAACTTTACAGGAGGTAACAAAATACAGCTTTATCAGCATTGTGGACGCGCTTGAAAAGGACTATCATTCAAAGCAACAAGGTTTTATCGACACGGAACTTCTCTATAACGAAGAAAACAGAGAATGGACTATGATACAGCATTGGGCTTCAATGGAAGAACTCAAGGCTGCTTCCGATAAAATGTTTCAAGATGAGGGAGCAGCCCCTTTTGTAAAAGCACTTGACGCTGCAAGTGTCAAAATGAGGATCATACCACAAATAAAAATATGGAGATAAAAAGTGAAAAAATTTGAATATCAAATTGAAAAGGTAACAGGGCATTGTTCATGTGGATATAAGGTAGGGGACATATTTCAGTGTGAGGGTATGAATACTCCCTGTACTCCATTTTGCGGAGGTGCTTACATGGCTTTGTTTCCTATTCAAGTTGCCCTACATAATGGAGCTACCTTCAATTTTGAAGAAAACCCAAAGTCAAAAGGAAATTTAGCTTGTCCTGATAATGGGTATGTTGTTTTCAAAGTTACTCTGATTGAGGAGTAATTATTTAGGAGAAAAGTATGTTTACCGATGGAAGAAGTAAAAGGGTCGTTTTCTTAGCACATTGCCTGTTAAATCAAAATTCTATTTCAGATGGAACTGCGGTTTATCCTGCGGCATTTAAGGAGGTGGTTGAATTATTTATCAACGCAGAAGTGGGAATAGTCCAACTTCCATGTCCAGAGCTTTGTTGTCTGGGTCTTGATAGAGGGAATGAAAATGGTGCTGATGAAAACGTTCTAAAAGAAAATACACGGATTAGACGAGAAATGCAAAAAGAAAATAAAAATAAGAAACTACAACATTTAGTAGATTATGTAATGCAACAAATCTTAGAATATAATAAGTACGGTTTTGAGATAATCGGCATCGTAGGAGCAAATCGCTCTCCAAATTGCGGAGTAGACACTACATCAGATTATAATGCAGAAATCAAGGGCAAAGGGTTGTTTATGTCTGAACTTTCTGGATGCCTAACAAAAGCGTGTTTGTCAATCCCGATGATAGGGCTAAAAGGCACAGATAATTTTGTAGAGAAGATAACGACATTGCTATAACATCCAGTACGCTGGTTAGTTATCCGGGAGTGGCCTTTAGTTACCTTCCTGAATAATATCACTACGGGTTAGCGTAGGGCATAAGAAGTAAACTGGCTTCTTTGCCCTACGCTTTTACCTATTTTGATGTTTATTGAGATTCATTCTTTTGGTAGTTCATATGAGTCGCAACCCAAATGCAACCTATAATAGCGTAATAGTTGGTAGGAGTTATCTTCATCGGCGTTGGTATCTCAGTAGAAGAATTGTTGAAAGATATAAAATGATTTGAATAGTTGCCGCACGATTGCAAGAAAAAGCCGTCGTGCGGCAACTATATTTCAGCGCACTTCATTGTATCGGTAGCTTTTAATATCAAGGCTACTGTTTTTATGTGGCCATAGGAGGGCCACTATGAGCAAATTTCCGAAACTCCCCAAACATCATTGAAAGAGTAATAACCACCAGAATCGCATCAGTCAAGGCAATCGCCAGCCATACGCCACGGATACCCATACCTCCAATCATCGGAAGAATAATTGCCAATGGAATGAACAAAATAATTTGCCGAAACAGTACCAGCCATGTCGCCTTATTTGCTTTTCCAAGTGATTGAAATAATGTCACAGCGATAATAAAACTGCCCTGCAAAATATAGGTGCTGAACATGATGCGGAAGTTTGCGGCTCCCGAAGCGGCAACACCAAGGTCTGTAATAAACAGGGAAAGCACTTTTGTTGGAAAAAGTTCAACCGGAATATAGAATATCAGGGACATTACGGTGGCGCTTGCGACAAATACGCCCGTCAAAGTCTTAACACGGGTATAATCCTTCGCACCATAATTTGTACCGGCGGCTGGCTGGAACCCCTGACTGATACCCCAAAGAGGAACAAAAGCGAAGTTCCACACACGGAGAGCCGCCCCAAGCAGAATCTGGGAGGCTTCTCCGCCATAGATAGAAGCTAAACGGTATATTACAGTCTGTTGCACCAAAGTCAAGATCTGCATTAACAATGCGGACACCCCTACGGCAAGAACCTGGGGAAGCAGAGTACCGTCAATGTGAATACGGCCTATTTTTACATGAACGCTCTTTTTCTTGAAATACCATAGTGTAAACGCAGCCTGAATGAATTGAGACAGAATCGTTGCATAGGCGGCACCCTCAATTCCTTTTCCATATGGATTCAGTATGGAAATGAAAATAGGATCAAGGATAATATTCAGCAAAGCGCCGCTTCCGATAATCAGCATCGCCTTTTTGAGCTGCCCCTCGCCACGGATTACCATATTGGCGCTCTGGAAAAAGTTTACGAACAGCGATCCCGCATAGACAATCCGCAGGTAGTTTTCAGCCGAGTTTAAGATGTCCCCGCTGGCACCGGCCAATGAAAGAATCTGGCGGGTAAACGTCATTCCCACAGCCATAATGATAACCGACAGAAGAAGAACCATGGCTGTCAGATTTCCCATGATTTTTTGAATCGTCTGCTCGTCCTTCTTACCAATAGCGCGGGACAGCACAGATGCGGAACCAACGCCGATCATGGCAGCGGTGCCGCCGTTAATCAATGTAAACGGGTACGATATAGATACCGCGCCCATTTGTACGCTGCCGACCATCTGGCCGACAAAAACGGAATCCATAAAATTATAAAGTCCCACGACCACCATGCCGAGAACTGCGGGAATACTTAGTTCCAGCATGAGTGAAAATGGATTTTGTGTCAGTAATTTTGTCCTTGTGTCAAGTGCCTGTTTCATCACTTTTACCTCCTCTTATTTATTAGCCATGTCTAACCAACTAAAGTATATAAAAAGCCGGGGCATTTGTACGCTCCTAACCGCAGAATTATCAATCCAAACAGATATGAAATCAGGGGCGGGAAGATTTTAATACTTCCCGCCCCCATATTTACTGTGCCATTTTTTCAAGCAGTTTTAAGGCTTCTTCCAGCTTCGGGTTTTCAGCGTCTGTTTTTAATGCTTCGCTGACGCAGTTTCTGATATGGGCCTGCAAAATCTGCTGATTGGCACTTTTCAGAATTGCCTGTGCAGCCAGCAGTTGATTGGATATGTCCACACAATAGCGGTCATCTTCAATCATTTGGAGGATTCCAGTCAGTTGCCCTTGTGCGATTTTGATTTTGTGGGTAATATTATTTTTCTTTGCTTTCATAAGCGGCTCTCTTATTGAAGGCTAACAAGTTCATAGCCTGCGTCCTCAATGGCCGCTTTCAGAACCTCGTCCGACACGGCCTGGGATAACTGAACCTGTGCTGTTTTGCTTTCCAATTCTACAACGGCCTCCTGGATACCGGGAATTTCCATCAGTGCCTTGTGAACGTGCTTTACGCAGTTGCTGCAAACCATACCTTCGATATTTAATACTTTTTCCATTTTCCTTTCTTCCTTTCTTATTTCATGTCTGCTTGACTCTTTATCCACTATCGGATTTACATAAGTTTCGTGTTTTGCCTTGAACCATCTAAGCCGTAACGCATTTGATACTACAAATACAGAACTGAAGCTCATAGCAAAAGCACCAATCATCGGATTCAGCTTTAAGCTAAAGGACAGATAGAACAACCCTGCCGCAATCGGAATCCCAATGATGTTGTAAATAAATGCCCAAAACAGATTTTGCTTGATATTGCGAATGACCAACTTACTAAGCTGAATCGCTGTGGACACATCCAGCAGATCACTTTTCATCAGAACAATGTCCGCTGATTCAATCGCCACGTCAGTCCCTGCGCCGATGGCTATACCTACATCTGCTCTGGCAAGGGCAGGGGCGTCATTGATACCGTCACCCACCATAGCCACCTTTTTACCCATTCCCTGCAAGCGCCGGATTTCTTTTTCTTTATCCTGCGGGAATACTTCCGCTACTACACGATCTACTCCAACCTGGTGGCGAATTGCTTCCGCTGTTTTTGCATTATCCCCTGTCAGCATAACCACTTCAATCCCCATAGCGGATAGCTCTTTAACGGCCTGACTGCTGGTGGGCTTTACAATATCTGCTACTGCAATCACTCCAATAAGCTGTCCTGCTCTGGCAAAGAACAACGGCGTCTTTCCATCTACCGCCATCGCCTCTCCCAATTTAAGCAAATCTCCATCAGAAATCCCATTGGAAGCCATCAGACGGCGGTTTCCGGCCAGACACAGTTGACCATTGATTCGACCTATAATTCCCTCACCAGGAATCTGCTTGTAATCGCTGACCGGCAGGAATGCAAGCCCATTTTTCTCCGCTTCTGAAACAATTGCATCTGCCAAGGGATGTTCAGACAGCTTTTCCAGGGAGGCGGCAACCTGCATCAAATCTTTCTGTCTGATACCGTTCCCGCACAGAATATTGGTTACAGCGGGTGTACCCTGGGTAATCGTACCGGTTTTATCCAGCACCACCGTGTCTACATTATGGGCGGTTTCCAGTGCTTCCGCAGATTTAATCAGGATTCCATTGGTCGCGCCCTTCCCGGTTCCCACCATGATGGCGGTGGGGGTGGCAAGGCCCAGCGCACAGGGACACGAAATCACTAAAATAGAAATTCCGATAGACAGTGCAAATTCAAAACCGTAACCAGCCAGAAGCCAGCCCACAATAGCCACCAGAGCGATTGTGATTACAATCGGAACAAATATTCCGCTAACCTTATCCGCCAGTTTTGCAATCGGTGCTTTTGAACTGGTAGCTTCGTCAACCAGACGAACAATCTGTGCCAATGTGGTATCGTCTCCGACCTTAGTGGCCTGCATTTTGAAATAACCGGATTTGTTGATGGTTGCACCAATTACCTTGTCGCCAACATGTTTTTCCGCCGGAATACTTTCACCGGTTAGTGCCGATTCATCGACAGCGGAAAAGCCTTCCACAACAACACCGTCTACTGGCACAGATTCGCCAGATTTTACAATCAGAGTGTCGCCCAGGCACACTTCCTCAATAGGAACCTGTATTTCCTGTCCGTCACGTTCCACCGTAGCGGTCTTAGGAGCTAAATTCATCAGCTTTGTGATGGCATCCGAGGTTTTTCCTTTTGCGCGGGCTTCCAATGTCTTTCCAAATGTGATAAGGGTCAGAATCATACCGGCAGATTCAAAATATAAGTCCATCGTAAAGCTGTGAACCATCGCCATGTCACCATGCCCTAAGCCAATACCAATTTTATAAATGGCATAAATGCCGTAGACAATCGCTGCGCCGGAACCGATAGCAATTAAGGAATCCATGTTGGGGGAACCGTGAAATAATGTTTTGAACCCCATGCGATAGTATTTGAAATTGATAAAAACGACCGGAACCAGAAAAAGAAACTGGGTGAATGCAAAACTCATTGCATTTTCCATTCCCAGTAGTCCGCCTGGCAGCGGCCATCCCATCATGTGTCCCATGGATATGTAAAACAGCGGGATTGTAAACAGGGCAGAAAGCAGCAACCGCTGTTTCATCTGCTTATATTCTGCCTGCGCCGTACTGACTTCCGGAACTGCGGCCCGGCCTCTAGGTTTGTTTTTATCCTGGGCCGGTACTTTCGGAAACGCACCATAACCTGCTTTTTCAACCGCTCGGACGATCTCCGGCGTATTCAAAACGGATTCGTCATATGAAGCAACCATGCTGTTCTTTAACAGATTTACGGACACTTCCTGAATACCTGACAATTTTGAAACACTTTTTTCAATCCTTGCGGAGCAGGCTGAACAGGTCATGCCCGTAATATCGAATTGCTCCTTTTTCAAAGTTATCCCTTCTTTCTTTCAGAAATTTGTGCAAGTACCCCTCCCCTGTGGGGAACTTAAAACTGTTACGAGAAGGGGCAACCGGCATTTCTTAGGGGAGGAAATGCCAGCAGCCCCAATCATAAAGGTGCACATGCGGTTTTTCTTAACCGCTCACAATTATATCCCGGAATATTGTTCGTTGTCCGCTCCAAAAAGAAGGATTCTACACCCAAAAAGCAATAAATTATAGTTGAAATCCAATTAGCAGGTTTTATGCTCCAAAGAGGAATATCGCCCCAAAATCCATTGACGAAATACGAGGTCACAGATATACTGAAACCCATGAACAATTAAACGCACATTTAATTGTTCGGCTATGTCAAACCAACTATAAACTATATGAAAGGAGGTCTTTTCCCATGAAAAAGACCATTAAACTCATCGACCTGGATTGCGGCCACTGTGCTGACAAAATCCAGAATGCCGTACAAAAAATTGACGGTGTAACCAGCGTAACTGTCAACTTTCTGGGCCAGAAAATGATACTGGAAGCGCCGGATGATCGGTTTGATTCGATTCTGTCCGAGGCAAAAGCTCTGATTAAAAAGATTGAGCCGGATGTGACTGTCAAGGCGTGATAAAAAGCTGGACACCGGCTGCCGTATACGGTAGCCGGTGTTTCTTAAAAGGAGGATTATAATTATGACACGAAGGCAAAAAAATCTGCTTTTTCGTATTATCGCAACCGCCGTATTGTTCGCGGCGGGAAGTCTGCTCCCTCTGGAGGGATGGGCAGAAATGGGGGTATTCCTGGTCTGCTATGTAATCGTCGGTTGGGATATTGTTTGGAAGGCAATTACAAATATTTTTAGCGGTCAGGTATTCGATGAAAATTTCCTGATGACGATTGCAACCATCGGCGCTTTAATCTTAGGTGAACACTCAGAAGGCGTTGCCGTTATGCTGTTCTACCAGGTTGGCGAGTGGTTCCAATCCTACGCTGTTTCCAAATCCCGAAAATCCATCGCAAGTCTCATGGATATTCGCCCCGACTATGCAAATGTAGAGCGTGACGGGAAATTAGTACAAGTCGATCCAGACGAGGTTATGATCGGCGATACCATTGTAGTAAAACCTGGAGAGCGGGTTCCGCTGGACGGAAAAATTATCAAGGGTACTTCCGCACTGGATACCTCTGCACTTACCGGAGAATCCATGCCCCGTGATGTGGAACCAGGTATGGAGGTCATCAGCGGCTGTATCAATCAGACAGGCATTCTGACAATCCAAACCACAAAGGAGTTTGGGGAATCTACCGTAGCCAAAATATTGGATTTAGTTGAAAACGCCAGTGATAAGAAAGGAAAAACAGAAAACTTTATCAGCCGGTTTGCACGTTACTATACACCGGCAGTTGTATTTGCGGCGATTGCGCTTGCAATTCTGCCTCCGCTGATTACCGGTCAGGCTTTTAGTATATGGATTTACAGAGCTTTAACATTCCTTGTTATTTCCTGTCCATGTGCGCTTGTAATTTCGATTCCCCTTAGCTTCTTCGGCGGGATTGGCGGTTCCTCTAAAATTGGCGTACTGGTCAAGGGTAGCAACTATCTGGAAGCGCTGGCCCATGCAGAAACAGTTGTTTTTGATAAGACAGGTACATTGACAAAAGGTTCCTTTGCGGTCAGTAAGATTCTCCCTGTTGGCATGAAAGAACCTCAGTTTCTGGAACTGGCTGCCTATGCAGAGGACTATTCCAACCACCCGATTTCCCTATCCATAAAAAAAGTCTATGGGAAGAAAATCGACAGTAGCCGTATTACAGATGTTAAGGAGATTGCCGGTCACGGCGTCCAGTCCATCATTGATGGAAAGATCGTTTTTGCCGGAAACGCAAAGCTGATGGAAAAGGAACATATCAGCTTTACACCTGCCGCCACTGTTGGAACCGTCGTTTACCTGGCTTGCGATGGAAAATACGCTGGCTGTATTGTAATTGAAGATGAGATAAAAGAAGATTCATCTGCGGCTATAAAGGCATTGAAATCGGTTGGGGTCCGTAAAAGCGTTATGCTGACCGGAGATGCCGATGCGGTTGGCAGAAAGGTAGCTGACCGTCTTGGGCTGGATCAGGCATACACAGAGTTACTTCCTGCGGATAAAGTTGATCGTGTGGAAGAATTGCTCCAGCAAAAGAGCGAAAAGGGAACGCTCGTCTTTGTAGGGGACGGCATCAATGATGCGCCAGTTTTAGCACGGGCCGATGTGGGTATCGCCATGGGAGGACTGGGTTCTGACGCCGCCATAGAAGCCGCAGACATTGTTCTGATGACGGATGAACCGTCTAAAATTGCAGCCGTGATTCGGATTGCAAGAAAGACAATCTGTATTGCAAATCAGAATATTGTATTTGCCCTCGGCGTCAAATTCCTGGTACTTATTTTAGGCGCGCTGGGTTATGCAAATATGTGGGCGGCAGTGTTTGCCGATGTAGGTGTTTCAATTATCGCAATCTTAAATGCAATCCGGGCCATGCGGGTCAAGCAGTTCGACGTCTCGGCGCATTGATAAGAGATCGCTCCAATAAATAATGCGCCGTTCTTTCTGTAAAAGGAAGAATGGCGCATTTCTCTTATAAATCGCTGGGACAAGACATCTCAAATAAAGCGTCCACAGTCCGGTGCAATAGTTTTGCCTCTGCTGTATCAGCTAATGTATAATAGACTTCTTTTCCTTCCCTGCGGCTGGTAATAAGCCCGCTATTCTTTAAGCTCCGCAGATGGTGGGAAATCGCTGGATCGCTCATTTGAATGGCGGCCGCAAGGTTGCAGACACATTCTTCACTGTGGCATAACAGCCACAATATCCTCAGCCGGGTAGGATCGCCCAACTGCTGAAGCAAAAAAGCAATCTTTTGGAAATCCTGAACAGATGGCATTTTATCTAAAATCTTTTCTATGGTTTGTCCATGCTTGTGAGGTAAATTATAATGCGGCATATGAGCACCCCCTTCCTGAAAATAGGATAACTGTAATCTATAAATCTGTCAATTAAATTAAGTGATAGGAGAACACTATGGAAAGAAAAAAAATAACAATACCTAACAAACCAGATACAGCGTATTTGGAAAAGCTATCCGACCTCCATAAAGCGATGGGCGACTATACACGCATGAAAATTCTCTGGAAGCTGATGGGCGGAGAAATTTGCGTTGGAGATTTAGCCAAAGAGATAGGCATTACAGAATCAGCGGTATCTCACCAGCTCCGGGCTTTGAAAATCGCAAGACTGATCCGTTGTCATAAGGTCGGGAAAAACGTATTCTATGTTTTGGAAGATGAACATATTAAGTGGATCATGGCGGAGACTTATGCCCATATTTTGGAGCAATAAACAAGGGCGCAGCCCGCTATTGGGGCTGCGCCTGGATTAGACTAAATCAATATGTATCGTATGATACCAAATCACTCATAGGGATACGGGTCTGCTCGAAGCGTTCGGTATTTCCGTTTCCTTCGGCGGAGTAACCAATCACCAGAATATTGACCGGTTCCAAGTTAGATGGGAGGTTGAACTCCTTACTCAACACATCTGGCTTGAAGTAACAAACCCACACGCTGCCCAGACCCAGCTCCGTTGCCTGAAGCATCATATGGTCTGTCAAAATAGACGCGTCAATGTCACAGGTCTGTTTCTTATCAAAGGGGCGCACCCAGGCTTTGCTATGATCGGCACATACGATGATAGCTAAGGGTGCATTGTAGATACTGGCAGCCTTTTCAATCTTAGCAAGACCGTCCTCGCTTTGAACGGCAATCAGGCGAGCCGGCTGAAGGTTTGCTGCCGTAGGTGCCACATGAGCAGCTTCAAGGATTTTTTCCAGCTTTTCCGGTTCTACCTTCTGATCAGTATAGCTGCGTACAGAGAAACGCTGTTTTGCAATATCAATAAATTCCATAGTTGTTGTATCCTTTCTTTTTGTTTTTAATGATGTCAAATCAACTACTAATTATATTTTATCACTCGTCAGGTGATTTACAAGAATGCACTTTTCGGGAAGATACTTTCTGAAAAGATAGCACCCCAATTATAAGGAGGAAAACATTGTGCAACAAGAAAAAGTAACCTTTACCTGTCCGGTGGAAGCCACACTGTCTTTGATCGGCGGTAAATACAAGCCCATCATTCTTTGGCATTTGATTAAACAGCCGCTCCATTATATGGAATTACAACGTCTTATTCCAAATGCTACGTCAAAAATGCTCTCTCAACAGCTCCGCGCCCTAGAAAAATCCGGTATGATTTCAAGAGCTGTTATTCCTGAAAAGCCGCCTAAGACCATCTATTCTTTAACCAATTTTGGCGCGAGTATTATACCGGTTTTAGATTCTATGTGTGATTGGGGAACTGGGTATCTTAACAAGCTGGATGTTTTTTGACATTATTCTGCTCTTGAAAATCTGAAATAAATATGCTATACTTTTTACATCAGTATCAGTAATTGCTTTCGAGCGATTAGAGTTTTCCGGTTACACAGTGTCTGAGAGTATATACTTTCAGGCACTTTTTTTGTTTCTTCTGCTTCTTTACTAAGAAGCACAGAACGGGGAGTCTGGAGGCACAAATCCTCCGCCCATCTGTTACAATTTCATATCAGGCCCTCGGGCAATAAAGGCACTCAGAGAATTTCGGTTCTTTGGGTGCTTTTTTTATATAGATCGGAGCTTTTATGGCTCCCCTAATTTTTGTTCCGGGGAGCCTTTCGGCATACCCGTGTATATAGATAAAACCACGCAGGAATGCAGAAAGGAAATGCCTATGATTCTTTATTTGGATGCCAGAACCACCGTCAAGGATTTGATCATTGACTATATTGAGGTGGAATTGGCAAACGGAGAAACTGCATCCCTTAATTGGGATGAAAGCGAAATTGAGCGTACTGGCAATGGTTTCAGTGCCCGATACAAAGGGGTGTGTTTTGGAGAAGTCTATGCCAATGGCAGACTGGAGCAGCTGCAGGATATGAAAATAACCGATATCGGTTTGTATTCTGAAAGCTGTGATCCCCTCAATATCTGTATCACTTCAATGGAGTTTGAAGACGATGGCAGATTGTTGAAGCTTGAAGCTCCCATTTTACATGGGAACATTGTTTGCCAGAACGAAAGTGATGAGGTGATATCATGTTGAAACGTGGAAAATATATCGCCGAACACGATAACGGAATACTTGACCAATACCGGATTGCGATGTCCGTAAAGGAAACGGAGAAGTCATATGTTTTTGAATTGCTTGAGTATGTAAGCCGGTATAGTCCGGCACAGATGGATATGCTGTTCGACAAGAATAAAAGAGTCGTGATTTCAAAGTCCAAAGGTGGCCATGCCATGCGCATATGGAGTGACCATGATTTTACACTTTACCCATATCAGGCCGGGATTCCGTTCCATTTTGAATGGGTCGGTGAAGGCGGCAATACGGAAGGGAGTGTTAAATGTGGTTAAAAAGAAAACATATCAAGATGAGTTGGTTGATGAAATCAAGAATCTGGCGCAGTCACAGGGGTTGAATCATGTCTTTACTACCTTTTTGGAGATTGCAGCAAACTGTATCTCTGCGCAGATGGATCCGTCAAACGCAGAAGAGCGTGAGAAGCGGTATGAGGAGATGGCATCCACGATGGAACCTAAAATCCTTAACTGCTACGCGCGTATGCTTGCTCTGCTTGCCCTTGCTATTTATGAGCATGAGGAGGATCCCTGCGATATTCTTGGCAGTATTTATCATGAGCTTCGCTTAAATAACGAGTGGAACGGACAATATTTTACTCCGGATTATATCTGCCGGTTGATGGCTCAGATTGTAGATCCAGTGAATGAGCATTCAGAAGCGGAAGAACCTATCATGATCAACGAACCAGCTTGTGGCTCGGGTACGATAGTGATTGGTGCAGTATGGGCAATGAAGCGGAAAAATTTCGATTTTCGGCACAAGAGTTTTTTTGTTGCCCAGGATATTGATATCCGCTGCGTGTGGATGGCGTATATCCAACTCAGTCTGTACGGAATTCCGGCTGTGGTCATTCATGGCGACACTTTAGCAATGAAAGAATGGTCCCGTTGGTACACTCCATTGGCGTCAGTTCCTTTCGGAAAAAGGAAATGCACTGCCTATAGCGCAGAGGAAGGGGTGGCGAAGATTGGATAATACAGAAAAATCATTGGACGCTTTGACCTTTTCTGATCTTCGGGTTCATTACGGAACCGGACGTGCTTTTCTGGTCAGACAAGAGGGCAGAAAGAAAATTTACGGATACCGAAAAGGCATTAAAACGGATGTGGGAGATCTGGAGGAAAAAGACTGGATACAGCTGGCTTCGGATTTGATTCTGAAAAGTGGAGAGCAGCAGATGCAGAAAAATCTGTTGGAATGGGAACAAGAGCATGATTATTGTCATAGTTCCCGAAAAGAGATGGAGATGACTGCACTGGAACTTCACATGGCCAGAATTTTTGATGATCCGCTCTGGGTGGACTACATCCCGTTCAACCGTAAGTATCGTCCTGAAGTTCTCCATTCCGCCAGACTGGTTTGGGTAAAAACAGAATGCTGCGGGATACCCGGGCAAATCACACAGGAACAGTTGGACAAATCTGCTGGAAATACTTTAGGAATTCCATGCCCCAATTGCGGTCGATGGTCTGCATTCCGGATCTGCTCGCCTAAGGAGGTGAGCGAAAATGGATAGACTGTTTATCATTGTGAAGGGCGGCAGCGTAGAGGAAGTCTACAGCACAAAATCATCAAATGAGCTATATGCGGAGGTTCTTGATTTCGATTCGACAGAAAGAACGGAAGAGGAGGAAAAAGCGCTTCAATTCCGGTATGAGGCAGTTCGGGAACTGATGCACAGAATTGACTGAAAGGAGAATGCACATGAGTGCAAAATATAAAACAAACCATGAGCGTATGCTGGAATTGATTGAGCAGCTCACAAAGGCAGACATTGCCTATTACCGGGATGATAATCCCATTATGTCGGACAGGGATTACGATATCCTGATGGATGAATTGAAAGACATTGAGAGCCGAACCGGGTTGATCCTTTCCGGTTCCCCGACCCAAAAGGTGTCCGGCGAAATATTGGAAAGTCTGGCTGAGGTGCGCCATAGTAAACCTATGCTTTCAGCGGATAAGACCAAATCTGTTGAAGATCTGGTGAAGTTTGCGGCAAAACAGCCGGTGCTGATAAGCTGGAAAATGGATGGTCTGACACTGGTACTCCGCTATGAGAATGGCGAGCTGATTCAGGCCATTACCCGTGGGCGTGAAGGCATTATTGGAGAGGATGTAACGCATACTGTGCGCAATTTTCTTAACGTGCCTCTTACCATACCCACTAAGGATTCATTTGAGGTTCGAGGTGAAGGCGTCATCTCATGGACAAACTTTGAGAAAATCAATTCCGGTCTGGAGGATCCCTATACTCATCCCCGAAATCTTGCATCTGGCAGCACGCGCAAGCTTGACGCCGGCGAGGCAAAAAAGAGATTACTTGAGTTTTGGGCGTTTGAGCTTGTGAGCGATTATCTTGAGCCGGAAAGTAAACTTGCTCAGCAGCAGTTTTTAGAGCATAACGGTTTTTCGGTTGTACCATACATTTATCTGGATGCACTTCATAATGAAACAATGATTCGTGATGCAATTGCCGCTATGGATCCTAAGAAGTTCCCTTACCCAGTAGACGGAATTATCATGGAATATGATGATGTTGCCTACGGAAAAGGTCTGGGAGCCACAGGGCATCACGAAAACCGTTTGATTGCATTGAAGTGGGAAGACGAGCTGTATGAAACCACATTCATTGGTCTGGATGTGGCGGTCACTCGTACTGGGATGGTCAGTCTGACAGGTATCTTCGAGCCGGTGTCTATTGACGGCGCTCAAGTCAGCCGGGCATATCTGCATAACTATGAGAATTATCTGGACCTTGCCTTGGGGCGTGGCGATAAGATTCGCGTGTATAAGGCAAACATGATTATTCCGCAGATTGCAGAGAATCTCGATAAGACCGGAACCTGCTGTGTTCCGCTCAGCTGCCCCTGTTGTGGTCAGATGCTGAGTTTTCGGAAAAGCAACGGCGGTATTCGCCAGCTATTCTGTGAGAATCCGCATTGTTCTGCCAAACTGGTGCGAAAGTTTGTCCACTTTTGTGAGAAAACGAGAATGAATATTGAGGGCCTGTCGGAAAAAACTCTGGAGCAGTTTGTAAGTCATGGCTGGATTCGGACGTTTGCAGATTTATATGCGTTGGAGCAATATCGTGATGAGATTGTCCAGACGGAGGGCTTTGGGGAGAAATCCTTTGAGCGGCTGCAGACATCCATTGAAAAAAGCCGCCATTGTACGTTAGCAAAGTTTATTGCAGGCTTGGGAATTCCTATGGTGGGAAGACATGCCGGACGTGATTTGGACAGCTATTTTCATGGATCGTGGGAAGCGTTTGAACAGGCCATTGAGGACGGCTTCGACTTTACACAGCTTCCGGATTTCGGCGAGACGATGCACAACAACATTTATACATGGTATGCGGATACAGAGGAAGAAAAACTCTGGCGTCCGCTGCTTGAAAAAATTGAATTTGAAAAGGAGAATTTTGATATGAATACAAATACAACAAACCCGTTCTTTGGAAAAATCGTAGTGGCAACCGGGAAACTGGAGAATTACACCCGTGACGGTATTCAGATGAAGCTGATGCAGCTTGGCGCCAAACCGGCAAGCTCGATTACAAAGAAAACAGACTATTTGATTGTTGGAGAGAAGGCCGGCAGCAAGCTTGCGAAGGCGCAGCAGCTCGGTATCAGGACACTGACAGAGGAACAATTTGAGGCGATGCTGGCGTAAATTCGTCAGAATAACAGTGGCGGGGCAGATTTTCTGCTCCGCTTTTCACTTTCATAAAGGAGGTAATGGATATGAACCCACAAAAAAGGAATCTTGAAATCACTGGCAGGCTTATCTGCCCATTAACTGTTGGAACTGCCGCTTTTATCGCTGAAAACGGAGGGATGCGCAGGACAAGTAAGGTTCTTCAGATGGAGAAGATTTCTCCGGATGAGATCTGTTTTGAAACGTGTAATACCAATTACCGCCTGCATCTTATCCGGCAGGAGGTGGCAGTATGAGCAGTGAAATCTTTTATGATAAGGCATTCATACGTGTCGGAGAAAAGTATATTCCTATCGTAAATCATGGATCGTCAAACTGTTTTGATATTGACAGGCGAGGACGTGAGATCCCAGAAAAGCGCTGGTCGGTTCTGAACTATCCCCATACTGGGAGGATGCTGTTTACTGCAGAGGAAATGCAGGAGATAGCGTCCATCTATGAGGAAGCCAACATGAATAACCGGGGCGGGACACGCAAAAGCCGGAACCGCACTTTTGAAGAAGGCGAGTTCGGACGCTGGATTCTGGCAGGGATAAAATCGGCACATACCGTGGAGGACTACAGAAAACATGGGAATGCCGTGATAGTGGTTGATTATGACCATGAGTATTGGCAGAGGCACTATGTCGCTACAACAGAGGAACTGCTGGATAAGATTGATGAGCTTTCTGGCCACAGCATTACAGTATCCTTCAGGAATAACCGCCATGTTATCCATCCGCCCATGAGGCGCAAGCGGACCCCATTTGATTTCGGTACACTGTCGGAATTTTATGTGCTTCGGGTAGAACAGGGATATTTTGTGAAGCGGAGCAGCCGGAAAATTTGGCTTGCGAGGATTCCGGAGCCGCAGTCACAGATAGTTCGGAAGTTCAAGACCGAAAAGGCGGCACAAGACTACTTGGACAGAAATCAAAAATTTTTTTCAGGATGTGTATTTGAAATTGAGTGTGTACAAAACGGAGGTGTCCTATCATGAGTGAGTCAAAACAGGATTACTTCCGATGTGTGGTGGAAACTCGGGATAATAAAATCCCCCAGACGGAATATCCGACTATTGTACTGCCTCTGCCGGACGGAACCAGTCTTAGGGCAGTGGCAATCGACGATGAGAATTTCCCTGCAATCAATGTGTACTGGGATACAGAAAAGCCGGAAATTGCTGAGCCAATCTGTTTTGCAGAATACAATCCTGAACGCGGCCCCTGCCACGAGGTTTGCATAGGAGCTTACCAATCTGACAAAGACGACACAGTTTATTACAAGCCATATATGGCAGAAAGGGAATCAAATGAGTAATTACACATATTGCCGTACACTCAAACTGGATTGGAAAGAAGCCTCCAGATTGATTGGAGAATGTGCAGGCAAAATTTTAGACAGAACGATTCATGGCATAGCGGGTTATGAAGATGATCATTACTGGGGATTTCAGGCCACCACTGATAGGTTTACCATTGCCGAGATAGATAAGCTTATCCGGTTTGTCAATGGGAATGAGGAGATGGAAAAGGAAGCAATTCCTCAAGACTCCGGAGAATCCGCTTCAATCGGTGAGAGCTTGTCTCGTGCACTGTTGGAAAAAGCTTTAAGGCTGTCCTGGTGTCATGAGAGTACCACGAAATCGGCTCTTTGGCTGGTCAATGTCCGGGAAAAACGGCCGACAGTCTATAGACGGATTGTTGAGATCAGTCCGCATGATATTTGTTTGGATAACCTTAGGAGCAAAAGTAAATTGATTGCTTATCTCCACGAAAACGGTCCAACGCATTCCACGCTGATGGATTTCTGCGCGGATTACAGGGAGCGGTATCACAACGAACTCTGCTGGAACTATCCAATCTCTGATGGGCTGCATCTTGGCACGTTTTTCGTTCTCGTAAAGGAAGGCGTTCTGGCTCTTCCTTATGACGATGCAGATAAGGTGGACTATGAGCTGCTTTGTCTGGACGATGCCAAAATGTGTGACAGAGAATCTATGGAGAATCTCATAACTGAGTGGGATAGCTTCGACCGGGATTTACGCTCCGCTATGCAGGGTATGTTGGCGTTTTACCGCAGAGAGGAGGAGCAACATGGATCAGAAAATTGACTGGCTCATCCATCTGGTGGCCAATGGCGCTTGTGATGAATGTGGTGAGGTAGAAACAGATTTTTTGCCCTATATGTGCAATGCCCACACCCACGGGCTGGAACGCTATGGGCACTTGGATTTCCAAATGGTACTTTTTTTGCCGACGGAGGAGATTGGACGAATCCTCAATACTTTGGGGCTAAGAGTTCAGTCTGGAGAACGCTTCCAGTCTGGAGATATGGTTTCCGGAATTTATGAAGACTGCGATGTGCGCTTGGATGAGTATGAGGAAACCGGGCGCAAGGTTTTGCGGGTCATCATACCAGATGCGAACAATATCTTCCCAGGGGAAGGAGATTGTACGCTCCCATACTGTCTGCAGCTCTTGAAGACAGATGAGCTCTGTGCAGAAAGGGGGATACCATCGTGAAAATCACGTTGTATCAAATCATCCCGGAACCGGAAAACAGATACTTGATATTCAGCGATTTGAGAAGCATCCGGGCGGCAAGTGGCGGACATGTCCCGGCTGAGATTTACGAAGCCGTATTCAGCGGGGATTTGGACATCGCCGTGCCCCGGAATGCCAAAAACAAAATGGATCAAGAACTTGCCGAACTGGAAGCGGTATATGTACGTTTTAACGTATCGCATCCGGAGGGCTTCCGTGGACGCTCCATGACCATGTCGGATGTAGTCGAAATCATCCGTTCCGAAAAGGAAAGCAGGTTTTTCTTCTGTGACCGGTTCGTGTTTGAGGAGATTGCATTTGAAAAGGAAAAAGCTGATTTTGGGCGCCTGTAGGGCGCAGAAAGGATACAATCATGAAGAAACTGATATTGAACTATAAAGGGCGCGACAGTTGGGACAGACCGGTTTATGAATCGGAAGGCTGTCTGTATGTGGATGTGGATCCATGCAAAGGCTGGAAACCGAATATCTGTACGAAATACAACAATGAGTTTGATGGAAAGCCGGATACGCCGATTGCCGAAGATACCGTTGTGGAGTTTGTTCCGTGCCGGGATATCTGGTAAGCGAGGAGGACGTATGAAAGAATTCATGACAAAAATGGTTCCTGTCAATCTGTCAGACAGATTTCCATTTAAATGCAGGATGTGCGGCGCTTGCTGCCGGCATGTCAGGGAAAGCGTGCCGCTGGAGAGTCTGGATGCTTTTCGGCTTGCCAAACATCTGAGAGACAAAGGTGAAAATGTGAGCTGCGTGGAAGATGTGCTTGCTACCTATGCGGAGCCTGTCTTGCTTAGTGAAAATGGATACACGGTATTTATGCTGAAAACAGCTGGAGCGGATGATGCGTGCATTTTTCTGAAAGATAATCGGTGTACGATTCATTCGGTTCATCCAAGGGCGTGCCGTACATATCCCATTGCTGTGGGACCGTATGAACTTGGCGGATATGAACAGTATCTCAGTATGGAACAGCCGCATCACTATTCTGGTCCGCAGATGTCCGTGAAAAAATGGATTCAGAAGCGCTGCAGCAAGCAGGATTTTGAATTTTTGAACACGGATATCGGTTCGGTACAGGAAATCGAAAGATTACTGAAGAGGATTCCTGAGCAAAATCGGACAAGGGCCGTGATGATGTTCCTTTTCTACAAGTATTCGGATTACGATCTGGATAAGTCTTTCTTTCCACAGTTCAAAAGCAATAACGATAAGTTGCTGGCTGCTTTGCGCAAAATGGCAGATGACGGAGACAATTAAATTTTCAGGTCAGTATGATATAACAACAAGGCGTCGGAATTCGGCGCCTTTATTATTTTAAGGAGGAAAAACTATGGATACAAGATTAAAAAATATCGTTGATAATTTAGAAACAATGAAAATCGGTGTGGATGAGCCATTTCCGTTTCACTGCACTATGTGCGGTAAATGCTGCATCAATCGGGAGGATATTCTTTTAACGCCGAGAGATATTTATAACATGGCAAAGGAGCTTGGGATAACGACTAAAGAACTGTTTGAAACCTACTGCGAGACTTTTATTGGCTGCGACTCCCGTATGCCGATAGTCAGATTGAAGCCTCGTGGCTCCATAAGAAGATGCCCGTTGATGAAAGATAGAAAATGTTCTGTCCATAAGGCAAAACCAACGGTATGCGCGCTGTTTCCAATAGGAAGATGTCTTATATTTGAAAAGGATATAAATCCTTCGGAGAAAATTTCGGTAAGCCAGATACAGTATATTTTTACCAATCCAGGGTGCGGTGATAATTCTAAAACCCATACGGTACGTGAATGGCTTGAGGAGTTCGGAATGTCGTTAGAGGATGAGTTCTTTATTAAATGGCAGCAGACAATTGTGGAATTAGGGCAGTTTTTCCGTGAAGCGGAAAAGACAGCCAGTGAGCGTATTATGGAGCTTTCATGGACAGCGGCTTTTATCGGATTATATCTGCATTACGATGTGGCTCAGGATTTTATGCCGCAGTTTGAAAAGAATGCACAAGAAATCACTGCATTACTGCAACTGGCACCCATAAAGGAAGGCGGTGGAAAAAATGAATGAGGATCGTAACCAGCATCAGATTATCCGAAAAGATGCTCGCAATTGTTTTGTGGAGAGTCTGAATGATGCTTTTAAGATTGGAAAAATTCATCTCGCCTTTGCAACTTATGATTTGAGTCGTCCGACTGGACAACGGCAGACGAACAACATCCATATTTATATTGCAGTGGATGAGTTCTTGGAACTATGCCGCAAGTTGGAAGGTGGGGAGCTTCGTTATCTTCTGAAGAACAAGAAGACAACAGGGGATAAAACACCTCTTTATCAGTGCTTGGGCGGAACTTCTGCCGAGAAGCTTGCAAAATACGGACGTTCCCGTGCAGATGGGAAAAGTCTGTCCAGAACAGCACAGCTATTGGCAGGAAGCAAATCAGATTTCCTGTTTGTGGCGGATAGCGGCCCCGGCGAAACAGATCAGAAAGGTTTAATTGTGCCTAAGTTCGGCAGTAAACCGGAAAATCATGTGGCAGTCAGTATGACATATGAGGTATTCAGTGAGTTATTACTCATGACAAGAATGCATTATACAGCATGGCTTAGTGCATGGTATGCAGATCAATATCATCAGGTCAATCAGCGAACAGCACAGCCACAGGAGAACTCACAGTATCAGGAGAATGAGGGAGAAGCAGAATACGCTTCAGATCCAATGTTCTAAAGTTAAGAATGAAAATGCGGTGCAGTCTGATGATTGCGCCGCATTTTCTCTTGATAATGACCATGTGGTGAGATATTGCAGTGAAAAACTTCATTGGCTCGGTATGGCAAATAAAATGGCACAAAAGTGGCATAAGAAATGCCGATGACATGGAAAAGAAAAACTGTTATACTTATATCGTCTACAAGTGGGTTCTCAGGAATCTGCTTGTTTTTTTATTTTCAGGAAAGGAGTTCGATACTATGAAATACTGTCCATATTGCGGCGGAGAACTTGCAAATTCAGCAGCATCCTTTTGTACGGAATGCGGGAAATCGTTATCCCCTGTGACACCGGAGGTTGTTCCGGTTGCCGAAACGCACGGGGAGAAGAAAAAAAGAAGCAAGAAACATGTAAAGAAAAGAAGATATTCGGAAAAAACAAAAAGACCAGTTGCTCCTGCAAAAGCCAGTGAAGTATCTGATCCGGTGAGAGAAGATGACTATGATGGCTATTATGATGATGTCCGTCCCTTTGATGAAGGGGGAGGCCGTGAGGAGATTGATAAGACATTGGTTAAAAAGATTATACTGGTGGTGGCTTGTGTTCTGTTAATTGCCGGAGTCTGTGTTGCCCTTATGTACTTGATATAAGCAGCGTAATAAAATGTTGTAAATCACCTTATCCAATCGTGTAATGTAATTGAAAGGTCAAAGAGGTGATGAACATGATTTATTTATCCAAAGGGATTGTAAAAGAAAACTCTACGGAACATCTTCTCCAGGTGGTGAGATGTGGTCAGGAATATAGCTTATCCGGAGAACAGGCGGCGCTGTGGCTGAATGGGAGATTGGAATTTTCCCAGGCAAAAACAGAGTCGGAGAAGCGGACGCTTGGGCATTTAGTAAGAATGGGTCTGACAGAAACAGAAGCGGAAAATACGGATGTGGCAAGATACAGAATCCTGACACAGTGTATTTGCTGTCCGGCGGTTAATACAAAACCGGAGTTCTTTTTGGGTCATGCGGAAAAGGAAACGTTAACCTGGCTTCGGAATGCGGGAATTCGGTTGACAGTAGCAGAACTTATCTTTCTTAGAGAGCATAAGATTAGACCTGAACCCCGATATCTCCATTCTGAAAACCGACAGGCGTTGGTGGAGGCGATCTACACAAAGAATACCATCGTAGATAATTGTCTGGAGCAGATCATGGAATGTGCAGAATGCAGGGATGAAACCGTAAGGATATTGCTCGGGCTGTTGAAGAAAAAGAAACTAATAGTATTGTGAGGTGAAGCGGATGAAGGAGAGATTTTATGAGTTACCAGTGCCTTTACAGAAGCAGATTGCCATTAGACTTGTAGGGGGTGCTGTTTTTCTGCTGTTATTTATTATCATCTTACTTGGCTTCCAGGATTTCTATTTCAGCCTTCCCTGTTTGCTGTTGTCTGGGTTTCTGCTTATAAATGGGATTCGACTATGCTATAATAGCTTTGCGGGGAACTATATGTGCATCCAGGGAACCTGCGAGAAAATTGAGACGTCCGGGATCCGAAAAAGAACCAAAGGGATTTGGGTTCAACTGGAGAAAAACATAGTGAAGATTCCTATTCGGCAAAGAATGAAGACGCTCTCCATTGGTGATACTGTTATTATATACTTATCAGACAAAACCCCGGTATATGAGCATGAGAGCGGCTATATGATATGCAGCTACTATGCACTGGGAACAGAAAAGAGAGGTAATTAAAATGGAAGCAGATAAGGAGATGTTAAATCGGCTCTTGAATGAAATTCAGGAGTTAGTCAGAGAAAACGAAAATGAAGATGGCACCTACCGATTTGACTTGTTGAAGGCAGTCATTGCTTTGGATTTTGCAAAAACAGAGATTGAAAAAGCAATTTTCAAGTGATTTTTCGGATGGATTGACTATTGAAGCTGCATATGCTATAATATCTACATCAGTTTCAAGATTTCCAAAGAGGAATCATGAGTTTCCGAGTTTTCAAAGTGTCAATTAGCACAATTGTGCTGGTTGGCACTTTTTTTGTTTCTTTTGGTTTCTACCTGCAAAGCAGGTTTGAAATAAATAATTTTTTATAGCAGGCAACCCCTGCAAGAAAGGAGATTTCCATGTTAAAAGTTTTTGCAACACAAGTCGTCGTATCCAAAGGTTATGACAACACGCCAGCTCTTCGCTTTTCTGAGAACGGAGATTCTGTGAGGTTCCGTATTGGCAAGAAGGTCTATGACCCTCATGCTGAAAACGACAGCCGCTGGATCAACCTTCCGGTTAAGGCGTTTAACGGCGTATGCGAACGCATCAAGAAGATGCAGCTGAAAGAGGGTTCTTATGTGAATCTGATCGGCAGACTGGACGAAGATTCCTGGGAAGATAAGGATACCAAAGAACTCAGAAAAATGATGGTTATCATTCTGGATGACATTGAGTATGCTTCCGGTGGAGGAAAGTCCAAGGAGAACCAGACAGCTGCAGGACAGCAAAATGCAGCTCCCCAAAATGCGGCTCCCCAGAATACAGCTCCGCAGAATGCTGCGGCAGCTCCTGCGACAGGTGCTGAAACGTCCGGAAATTTTACCGGATATGAGGCATTTGGCGGCGGATCATTCTTTGATGAAAACTGATTGGAGCAATAATTGAATCCGGCGTTTTAAGGCGCACATGAGTTACAGACATTGTATGCTCATGTGCGCTTTTTTGCGTTTTAAAGGAGGTGTCTTATGACAAATGAAACCTTTTGCCTTCTCTCTGAGGAGGAAAAACACACAAAATTTAAGGCTGCAATGAAGGGAAAGACAAGAGGATGTCTGAATGAAGAAGAACTTCATTGCATTCTGATGAAGATTTCTTTGAACAGACAGTATGCTATTTCGGTCTACCGTGATGGGGAGGAGTTTTGCCGTGTTTTGACAGCAACGGATGGTCTCAAAAGAAGAATCATTCTTGGTCAAGTAGCCGCAGGTATTGAAGGAATATCGGTAGAACAATTTGACTCATCGCAGGCAGCGGCAGTAATTTTGCATGATGCTGTTGATTGCAGTAATGCAAACTGTCTCTATATCTTTATCCCAAAGGAACGGAGTCAGAAAGGAATAGAATGATGAATAAGAAAGATCAAAAAAGGCACATGGCTTATGAGGCGCTGGTGCTGTTAGGTATGCTGGCTTTGCTTACTTTTATATGCCGGCTATGGCCCATCCTGTTACTGATTATTCTCGGTATTTTTGCAGCAGTGATAAGACTGCTTTTTCTTTCGTCCAGAAAGATTGAAGTAATCGTACCATTTCCTCTTTTACCGGAACCGGTAAAGGAAGCGACCGAGAAGGATGTGCAGGTGCTTGCGTATTCGGTCATACTCAGACGAGTTACAGAGCTTGTATTATCTGAGTATCCGGAAGCAAGATGGGTCTGGGAAGCGCCGAATGCTGAGAAACTTATTCGGGAAAACCAGGAAGTTTTTATTCTGCTCAATCGCGCGGGTGGATATCGGCGTGCTAAGGTTGTAATCCGAAATCTGCAGGTGGTTGGAATTGATTACAATCCACAGACTGAAGAGGAGGAGGCAACTTTAGAGCCGGAAAATAATGTGCCGGATTCTGATGAAGAACCAGAGGTGCAGAATTACGAATTACTGGCCTTTGAGTGGGCAGATGCTCATATCTTTGAGCTGAATGCCAGATGCAATGAAGCAATTGGAGAAAATCTCTCAGAACTGATTTTGCTTGCGGAAGAACTTCCGGTCCGTGAGAGCTGGGCGGATATCTGCCGGGAATTGATAAGAGCCGGCCTGGAGGATGTCCAGTGTGTGCCTGAGGGAATCAAAATTAATCTTACGCAGTCAAATGCAGAAAGGAAATAACGTATGAGTGCATATATGAACAATATTTTCAATTACAGCCGTCCCTTACCGGAACCGTTTGATACGCTGACGAATAAAAAGGTGTCAGTGTCATCGAAATATGGAGATGGGACAAATGCAACTTTGTGTTCAACAGTCATAAAAGCGGTACATGCAGTTTGCCGCTGCATGGATGGCAGCGCCGAAGGAGCTGTCGGGGTCATCGACCACAGGACAGTTGCTGAATACAAATCGTCCATGGGGCCTGATGATTATCATCTGGTAGTATATGACAGCAATTCCGGTTCGCTAATGGCAAGTGTGTATGACAAGAACACGGAAACTTTTGAAAACTATGTGCTGAACACATCAGGGCGTGACGGAGCTGCCGTTATGATGGCACTATTTCCAGTGCTTATGAATGACGAGGAATTCAGTGATAATTTTGAATTGTACCGCGATCAGTTTAGTCATGGATTTTCAGATTTATCCTCGGCTACGAAGTATATGGCCATGCTTTGTGACAACGCTTACAGACGTATCAAGAATACCGCTTGTACAGCAGCCGTCAAGGTGAGTGTGGACAAGGCCGGAAATCTGATGCGTGTATCTCAGGTGCAGCTGGATTCCGGCGCTTTTGAGCCTACCCATGTGATTGCGGGGGAATTTACAATCTTTGCGAAGACAGAAAGGGTTACTGTAAAAAAAGCAGAGGAGATCGTTGAACACGCAGATTTTGTCGGAAAATATAAATTGCATTCAAGGACTATGAGCAGCCAGGAAAAGCAGCTCATACCGGTGCTCCCGGAATGGTACATCATTCCGCAGGAAGTCGTTGATATCTGTAAACATGCTCAGGCAACTACCGGGAAACCGACGCAGATGAGGAATTTCCTCCTCCGTGGACCGTCAGGAACCGGAAAGACCAGAAGTGCAAAAGCGATTGCAGCAGGACTGGGGCTTCCGTATATGGCATATACCTGCTCAGCAGGAACAGAGATATATGATTTCATAGGTCAGATTTTTCCGGATACCGATTCGGGTTCTACCGGGGATGCACAGCTTGATCATGAAAAAGCGATTTTGGCGAGTATGGGTGGAATCAACTATGCCAACGTATCCAAAATGATGAATCTGCCGGATTTGGATGATATGGATTATGATCCGGCGGGGGTATATCAGGCTCTAACTGGTGTAGAAAATGCAGCCGCAACATCTCAGGACTGTATGAGCATTGTGCTGGATCGCGTAACGGAGAAGGTGTGTGCCCTGTCCAGACGAGATGAAAATTCCAAGAGCAGTGGTCAAACCTATACTTATATTGAGACAGATTTTATCAAGGCTCTGAAGTATGGGTATGTCATTGAGATCCAGGAGCCTACGACAATTGTCCAGCCCGGCGTTTTGCCAGGACTGAATTCTCTGCTGGAGCAGACCGGGACAATCACGCTTCCTACCGGAGAGGTGATAGAGCGTCATCCGGATGCGGTGGTCGTAGTAACAACTAATGTCGGATATGAGGGATGCCGCAGCATGAACCAGTCTGTTATCGACAGAATGAGTCTGGTACGGGATGTGGAACTTCCGACGCCTGAAGTTATGGTGCAGCGCGCCATGGCCGTCACGGGCGCAACAGATGAGTATCAGATATCCCAGATGGTGCAGGTGGTCAACGATCTGTCGGAGTATTGCCGAAAGAACAGTATTACGGACGGCTCTTATGGTATGCGCAGCCTGATTGACTGGATTGTGAGCAGTGAGATTACCGGCGATGTATATGAGTCGGCATTGTACACGATTATCAGTAAAGCAACAACGGATGAAGTAGACCGTGAGGCGCTGATCAGTGCTGTTCTGGAACCGATTTTCACAAAGAGGCGAAGAAAAGCAATCGCATAAACGTATTTAGAAAGGAGGTCAACCCTGTATGGCGAGGGTGAATCATAAGTTAGTAAAACAGCGGCTCAATGAGCAGCGCAGTAAAATCTCAGACCGACAATTCTTCTCGTCCCGTCTTTTGGCGGGACATTTTGAAGATTTGGCGGCAGCACAGACGAGGCGGTATCGTTATAACCGACGGGTCCGCGTTAATCTTTACTGGAAACCGAGAGAAAAGCATGTGGCATCAACAGATAATATGCTTATACGTATCAATGCCGGGAATTCCATGGTCACGAAGGTAAAGGGGCGGGAAAACCGCTACCAGATCGTATGCGGCATGTTCGCACATGAACTGGGTCATGTCCTTTATACGGACTTCTTGGCGGCGCAGACACATACCAATTATTTGGGAAGTTACCGTTGGTATCCTTATCCGCCGGATCTGAAAACGACAGCGGATGCACGGAACGAAAAGGCATTCTGGAATTATGTGAAAACCGATCCAAAAAATCTTGAGATGGTGCAGATGGTTTCCCATTATATTTCCAATGTAATTGAGGATGGGTATATCGAAAACAGGATGTTGAATAATTTTCCGGGCACATTGGGATACGGCCTTGAAAAGCTGCGGGAGCAGCATTTTGAACATATTGAAACAGTGACACAGCTGATTGAAAATGAGGATGAAGGAAAGCATATTTTTGAAAGCATCCTTCAGATCATGTTGTCTTATGTCAAATTTGGAGAAATCAAGTATGGAGACGAACCGCTCAGCGACGAAAGGATTCAGTCAGTGTTTGGCCTGATTACCGATATTGACAGTGCTTTAATGAGCAAGTCCGGAAAAGACCGGTTGAATGTCGTCAATATGGTACTGGTAAGGTGCTGGGACTATATCGAATCTTTTTGTGAGGAATGTAAAAAACGTCAGGAAGAGGCGGAAGCCTCCGGCGGTTCCACCAGTCTTGCAGAAACCTTATCGGAAGTGCTGGGAGCGATTGCCGGCGGTTCTGAAATGGGTGAAGGAAACAGCACACCGGTACCGGAAGCTTCTGGTGAGACAGAAGAATCTGCGACGGCAGACAAACGTGCACAGACCCATGCAGACGCCGAGAATGAGGATGATTCCCAGACTGACTCTGAAACGGAAGAAAATCCATCTGGGTCTGGGGAAAGCGATAATTCTTCAGATGAAGACGCAATCCCGCTGAATGGGAGGAATTCTGGTTCAGGAAAAGAGGAAACTTCCGATAATGAGCAAGGGCGTATTCCTTATCACCAGTCAGAATCGCTCTCAGAACCTGTTGGTGGTTCCGTGGAAAAAAACGAAGATTACGAGCGGGAGCATTACGACCGTGCGGCGGCTGATATTGAACGCCTTCTGGATAAAATGGCGGAAAAGGCGGCCTGCGAGCAGCTGGAGAATGAAAGGATTCAGGAGCTGAATGATGTCGCTCAGAACATTTCCTATGGGAATATCCATGAAGGAGTACCTATCCGAATCAACCGGATTGCCTCTGTGGATGAGGAGCTTATAGAACAGTATAATGCTATTGCGGGGCCTTTGATCAATATTTCCCGCCAGCTGCAGAAGAGTTTGCAGAAGCAGCTCAAGGAAAATCGAAGAGGCGGCAAGCTAACCGGTCTTATCATGGGCCGACGTCTGGATGTGCACGCATTGTGCAGGAACGATGGGAAGGTGTTTTACAAAAATAACCTGCCCAATGAAATTCCGGAACTGGCAGTCGGTCTGCTTCTGGATGAGTCAGGATCCATGTGTTCCTGTGACCGCTGTACTTATGCAAGAGCCTCGGCTATCATTCTGTATGATTTCTGTCAGAGCCTGGACATTCCGGTAATGGTCTATGGTCATTCCACCGATTATACCGATGTTGGAAATACGGTGGCACTGTATTCCTATGCGGAATTTGACGGCTTTGACCACGATGATAAATACCGTATGATGGACATTGCGGCCAGAGGCAGTAACCGTGACGGAGCAGCGCTTCGTTTTGTAGCGGAACAGCTGTCTAAGCGGCCGGAAGCAGTAAAAATCCTCATACTGGTTTCAGATGGGCAGCCTGCTGACAGTGGATATAGCGGTTCTGCAGCTGAGGAGGATCTACGCGGCATCAAACAGGAATATCAGCGCAAAGGCATTTTATTTGTAGCTGCGGCAATTGGAGATGACAAGCAGAACATTGAGAGAATCTACGGAGACTCATTCATGGATATCTCGGATTTAAAACAACTGCCCACAAAACTGACCGCTGTAGTTAAGCGGCATATAAGGGTATAACGACATCAAATTATAAAAAACACAACGGGCAGCCGGATTTCTACGGCTGCCCTCTTGTTATCCAGAAAGGAAGGTAATTATGCACTTTTTAACATTAGCAATTTTAGAAATTCCTGAGATAAGGGAAGACAAGGAACTGGACAAACAGATAGTGGAGGCCCTGAAGGAATTAGAACTTCAGAAACAAATAGAAACAAAGAACTTTATGCTGGACTTTACGATTGGGAGGTTTCAAAACCTTCAGTCATCATTTTCCCGTGCAGTAAATGGCGGCGTTTCTGAACTGATGTATCCTTATTGCGCGTCGATGGAGGATCCGGAATATCTGGAGTTTGATGACCGGACAGAAAAACTGCGTGAAGAATACAAGAGTGCGGTTGACTGTATCAAACTTCCCCAAGGTACAATTGTGGAGCAATACGGCGATCCTCTCTGGGGCAGATTCATTATCCGTGACGGAAAAGTATTTCAAAGGGATGCGGGACCGCTTCACCATGAAAAGCGTACTAAGAAAGCAAAACGAATGATAGCTCTGTCCAATTATCCCCGCAGGAAACTTTATAAAAGTTTTGAGGAATATGCGGAAGAAAGATGCGGCTTTTCTTTTGACGAAAAGCATCAAGGCTATGGGTATTACTATAATCCAAATGCTATATGGGATTGGTATTCCATTGGTGGACGCTGGCCAGAGATGTTTCTGGTAAAAGACAGCTGCCTTGAGTATTCCATTGGTGAGACAAGCTGGTGCAATTCGGGCGAAAAAGCTGAGGCGCCGGAGGGATACTTATGGGCATGTGCAGCCAGAAAAAAGGATATTGCGTGGGAGGAAATGCGGAATTGGAGAAATCAGAAAGCAAAAGAGCGTTTTTACAAGCTTGAACGAATGTTTTTGGCTGGTAAGACCGATTCCGACTTTGACGGAGAAATTGTTCCGGACGGAGTTATGCACTGGGGCAGATACGTTTACCGAAAAGGCTCTGCGCTGGAGGAATACCTTGAGGAGTATGGAATTCCAAACAGCTGGAAGTACCCGATAGGCTCACACGACATTGTGGATGCAGGCCAGTGGTTGAGTATTGAAGACAGCGTGTTGGATCCGGAATCCGGAAACTATGTTCCGGTAGACTGGCGCAGTTGCATTGACGGACACATTGATGAGATGGATGAGGATGCGGTATTGGCTGCCGTAGACTACCACATTTAAGGAGGACACAGATGAACACATATGTCGTTTGGATGGACTCGTCATGGGTTCGTGATTCACAAATGTTTGATATTGTTGGTCTGACAGATGATGAGTTGGCGGATCTGGATATGTGCGGTACAGACAACGAAGGAAGATGGCACGATATGGAGCCGACGCCGTTTATTGCAGTCATAAAAGCGGAGAACGAAGAGGAAGCCTGTAAGAATGCGGCTATCGAAATGCGCTATGATCCACGTTGTCTGTTTGCGATAAAAGTTTCGGAATAAAGGAGGTATTAAAATGATTATCAATCGAATCGGTGCTGAATTTGAATATGAAGGCACAACCTATGTTGTCGGCGCTCCCATTGTGGGAACGTCGGGAAGCGAGTATGAGGGCCTGTATGGAACGATTACGGAAATCCGTGATGGAGAGGATAAGGAAACGGAAAATGAAACGCCGGATATATACTGCTCTTTTGAAGTTCCAGCACTGCCCTATGAAGTAAAAAAGCTGGAAGATGTTTTTTCTGAACTGTATGGCCAGAAAAAGACTATTGACGACATCATTCTGGATTTTGTCATCATGGCTCCGTCTATGGTGGAGCCGCTTGATGATCTGAAAGAATGCCGTCAGCATCCGAGGATTTATATTCTTTTTGAAGATTGGGCGGTAGATGGCGAACAGGGAAATTCTTCCGAGGTCTATACGGACTTCAATGATGCGAAACGCATACTGGTGCAGAAGCTGAAAGAGGAGCAGGAAAGCGGCTGTATTCCGCAATGGGCGGATGATGAGAAGTTCAAGGAGCATTCCACGGACTCCCTCTATGAATGTTACATTGACGGCGAATACTGTGAGAGCCATTACCATATCGCAATCGTCTCGCAGCAGCTCTGCGTTTCCAACCGGTTTGTCAGGGAGATGGGATGGCTTTATCAGGCATCCTGCCAGCTTGAGGATTTTGTATCGCAGGTGTCAGACTGGGATGAGCTGGATCAGCTGACCGATGAGCAATATAACCGCATGGTCCAGGATCCCCGTTTCCCGGAAAGGCTCCAGAACAAGCTGGGCAAAAACGATTCCTACTGGGAAGCCTATTGGGAGACAGTTTCCGAGGTTGCACATGAGTTTGTGAATGAGTATCTGCAGGAGGAGGCGTAAAGATCTATGAATACAAGGCTCAACTATCTCTATCGGGATGCCGACAACTACAAGATGCCAAATTCCTGTGTGGTTATTGGTGAGATAAGCGAAGCGCAAATCGCAGAAGTCATATCCTGTCTAGACTGTGGGGAATATTTCATTCCCCGGCAGGTGGGGCTTCCTGAAAAACGCTTTGACAGGTTTGACGAGGAGGTGGACCAGTGCTGGTTTGAATTAAGTGCAGATGGGTTTGAGGCTACCGAAAATGTTTCCGATATTGACATGACTGTGAGGCAACTCGTGGAGTTGTTTCGTAGTGCAAAAAACAACTGGCATGATGATGTGCCGTTAGGAGGTGCAGTATGAGTTACTCAGAATGGCATACTTACGGCTATGGAATCTGCGTTTCCGATATTACGGATGAGTCTGTGGAACGCCTGCAGAAGCTGATTTCCCTGGCGCCGGAGTACCAAAAGAAAATACAGGAATGGCTGGATGAGAGTGAGATATCGGAGCCGGCCTACGAGGATTATCTGGAGTTCGACCAGGACTATATGCTTGGCCTAGCAACCATCTTAAAAGAAGTGATCCTTGAGGCAGAGGACATTGACCTTGTGGCGTGCGACAGCCATGACGGCACGGATTATCTGCTCTATGTGCCGGACTATCCCTGGAACATGGGAAAACACAGACAGCTCATGACGGAGGAGGCCGTCGCAGGGCTTTTCCGAAAATATGTTTCCATTTTGACAGATGAGGCGATAGAAATAGATTACCAGTCTGTTGAGAATGGAGGTTAGGAGGTGGCGTTATGCCTTATAAAAGCGATACAAGGCCGCTGACCAGCATCGTTTCCTATCCGGAGCGTGGCGAAGGCGGCGACAACCGTTATCGGGGGAACTGCTCTCCCAGACTGATTGAGGATCTTTTAGGGTTCTTTCGCCCGGGAGAAATCTGTGACTACATGTGCGGCAGCGGGACGACCAAAGCGGCGGCGGACAAGCTGGGCGTTGGCAGTCATCTCTATGACCTGCACAGCGGCTTTGACATCATGAACTGCGAGATCCCGGAGCGCCCGGAGTTCATCTTCTGGCATCCTCCATATTGGGATATCGTCACGTTTTCGGATGTCATGTATAAAGCCTCAGATGTTCAAAAGAACTACGGCTATGACCCGAGACAGTATGATCTGTCGCGCATACCGGACTGGGAAAGCTTTGTTGATAAAATGAATTATGCCATGATGAAGCAGTTTTCTGCCCTTGAAAAAGGTGGCAGGATGGCGGTTTTAATGGGAGACATTAAGAAAAGAGGCGCGCTTTACAGTATGCTTTCTGAAATCGTCAAACCGGGGTCTTTGGAGAATATCATCATCAAGGCCCAGCATAACTGCTTTTCAGACCAGATACAGTATAGCGGAAAATTCATCCCGATTCTTCATGAATATGTGATGATTGTCCGAAAGGATTCACCGCTTCTAGTTCCGATTATCATGGCAAAAAAAGCGGAGGTCGATATCCGGGATATGCCGGGGGCGACATGGCGTGATGTGGTTGCTGCCGTTTTGGAACAGTGCAGCGAGCCGGTGACGCTCACGTTTCTCTATGAGAAAATAGAGCCGCACAAAAAAGCACAGGCAAATAAGTGGTGGAAAGAAAAAATCCGCCAAACGCTTCAGATCAATCCTACATACTTCTTTCATGATGGCAGGGGAATGTGGTCGTTGAACAGAAGCGCAGCATAGTATCTGCGTCTGGGGGATGTCTTTTGTAGGCATCCCTCAGTTGCTTTAACTATATGTAGAAGAAGGATGGCTTTTTTGCTATAATACAAATATACTTATGAGCAGGAGGCGAAATATGTCTGTTTATTATAATCCGGACACGTACAGAAAAATTATCAGAAATGGTGAAGAATGTTGGGTATATGATTGGGGCAAAAATGCTGATATAAATTCGTTCAATTATATGCTGGATCGCTGGGAGGGCACTCAGCAACAATTTTTTATCAATGGTGAGACCAAGCAATATTTTCTTATTAATAAACAAGAGCGTACTGTCATGGAAATATCAAATCCAGAAGTAATAAGGTTCCTGTATGAGAATCTTTATATGGCGAATATTAACGAAACTTTTATCGAACTGTTCACCTCAATCGGAGGGTTTAAGACAGTAAAGTACGAGTAGATTCTGATTTTTTCTTGGGGATGTCGTTTCGGCGGCATCTCTTTTTGCATAATTGTTTTCAATTTGGACATACTAATCTCCGGGAGTTCTATTTACATTCGCACTTCAATAGTGTATAATATGGAGTGCGAATGTAAATAGAGCCAAGGAGGTGCATTGATACGGACACGATTTGGACTAAAATTCAAACAATAGCAGAAAAAAGTAATGGGTTTGTTAAGACTTCTGATATTGAGGCGGCTGGAATCAGCAGACCGATGT
>CANSCI010000009.1 GCA_947645355.1 uncultured Dorea sp.
ACCATCCGGCCGTTCTGAATCTTATACTGCCACTTGGCTGTAATCTCTCCCTCCAGCATTCCCGAGGGAGACTCATAGCCCGCAGGCCCCTTGTCATAGTCATAAAACAATCCACACACCGGAGCCCTCCAGTCATAGATCATAGGCTGCATCCCGGCCTGAGGAGCAAAGTTAGCAATACCGATATAGAAAGGGAAAACCTCATCCTCTCCCTCATAGACAAAATCTACCCGCCCGAAAAAAGGAGCATCTACCATCCTCAGAAACCTCTGGAGAAGCTTCTCCTTCTCCCTGCCGGCATTCACCTCATGAAGAAGCGCCTGCTGGTTATCGTACACCTCATAACCATACTCATCCATCTCCGTATAGTTCTCCCAGTAATACTCATGCATATTCTTAATTTCCTGCTGACCTTTAGAAAGCCCCTGCCTAAGTTCCCCGATCCTGCATTTCAACCTTTTTGCAACCTCGTCCAAAAATAACTGCCCGTCAAAAAAAATATCCTTCATATTCCCATCTGCCTTACTTATTCTGTCAATTTTAAAAACCCCTGACCAATCAGTTAGAGCCCAAGATGTATGTGGCAATCCATATACATCTTGGACTCTTAGTGATTCGTGCAATAAATCAAATTCTATTTCTTAGACAACAGCTCATGGATCCCCTTGGCTCCTGCCTTTCCTGCCCCCATGGCAAGAATGACCGTTGCCGCTCCTGTAACGGCATCTCCGCCTGCGAATACAGCAGCTTTTGAGGTCTGTCCGTTCTCCTCCTCTGCCACAATACATCTTCTCCTGTTAGTCTCAAGCCCTTTCGTTGTAGAAGCGATCAATGGATTCGGAGATGTGCCGAGAGACATAATCACCGTGTCAAGCTCAATCTCATACTCGGATCCCGGGATCTCAACCGGACGCCTTCTGCCGGAAGCGTCAGGCTCACCAAGCTCCATCTTAATCACTGTCATGCCCTTGACCCATCCGTTTTCATCTACAAGGATCTCCTTCGGATTGGTGAGAAGGTCAAAGATAATGCCCTCTTCCTTCGCGTGATGAACTTCCTCCACTCTGGCCGGAAGTTCTGCTTCACTGCGGCGGTATACAATATGAACCTCAGCGCCGAGACGCAGTGCCGTCCTTGCAGCATCCATGGCAACATTGCCGCCGCCGACAACTGCAACCTTCTTCCCTGCTGCGATCGGTGTATCGTAATTATCATCAAAGGCCTTCATCAGGTTGCTTCTTGTCAGGTATTCATTGGCGGAGAATACACCGTTTGCAGTCTCCCCCGGAATTCCTATGAACATCGGAAGTCCTGCCCCGGAACCGATAAATACAGCTTCAAAATCCTCCTCTTCCATCAACTGGTCAATAGTCGTGGATTTACCGATGACTACGTTTGTCTCAAACTTCACGCCGAGCTCTTTTACTTTCTCGATCTCTTTCTTTACAACCTTCTCTTTTGGAAGACGGAACTCCGGAATACCGTATACCAGCACTCCCCCAAGCTCATGAAGCGCTTCAAATACCGTTACCTCATAGCCTAATTTCGCCAGGTCTCCCGCACAGGTAAGACCGGACGGGCCGGATCCGATCACTGCAACCTTATGTCCGTTCGTAGACTCTGCCTTCTTCGGCTTAATGTCGTTCTCAAGGGCATAATCTGCAACAAAACGCTCCAGCTTGCCGATAGATACCGGATCACCCTTGATCCCGCGGATACATTTGCATTCACACTGGGACTCCTGCGGACATACTCGGCCGCAGATCGCCGGGAGTGCAGAAGATTCTCCGATCACTTTATAAGCGCCCTCAATATCCCCTTCTTTTACTTTGGAGATAAATCCCGGGATATTGATCGCTACCGGGCAGCCCTCGATACATTTTGCATTCTTACAGTTCAGGCAGCGGGTCGCCTCCTCCATTGCCTCTTCTTTGTTATATCCGTAGCACACCTCTTCAAAATTGGTTGCCCTTACCTTTGCTTCCTGCTCTCTTACAGGAATTCTCTTCAATACATCTGCCATTACTTGTCACCTCCGCAATGGCCACATCCACCATGGTGAGTGTCGCCTTCCTGTAATTTCAGCAATGCACGGCCTTCCTGGGATTTGTACATCTGCTGTCTCTTCATAGCATTGTCAAAATCAACGAGATGTCCGTCAAATTCCGGACCGTCTACACATGCAAACTTCACCTCTCCGCCGACGATTACACGGCATGCACCGCACATACCTGTCCCGTCCACCATGATTGGATTCATGCTGACGATGGTAGGAATCTCATATTTTTTCGTTGTGAGGCAGGTAAACTTCATCATGATCATCGGGCCGATCGCTACACAGACATCATATTTATTGCCTTTTTCCACCAACTCGTCGACCATTGTCGTAACCATACCGGCATGGCCGTATGTACCGTCGTCCGTACAAGGATAATAGTTCCCTGCAACAGCCTCCATCTCTTTTTCAAGGATCAGAAGGTCTTTCGTCTTTGCGCCGACGATCACGTCTGCGTCAATGCCATGCTCCTTCAGCCACTTTACCTGTGGATAAACCGGCGCTGCGCCCACACCGCCCGCCACAAACAGGAACTTTTTGTTTTTCAGGGACTCTGCATCTTCCTCCACAAATTCGGATGCGCAGCCCAGAGGTCCTGTAAAATCACGGAAAGAATCCCCGGCTTTTAATTCAGTCATCTTCGTTGTGGATGCCCCTACCGGCTGGAATACAATCGTAACAATTCCCGCATCTCTGTCATAATCACAGATCGTGAGCGGAATCCTCTCGCCCTTTTCATCTATCTTAACGATGACAAACTGCCCCGGTTCACAATGTCTTGCAACACGTGGAGCCTCTACATCCATAAGATAAATGTTAGCAGCCAGTTTTTCTGCTTTTAATATCTTGTACATCTCGTTTCCTCCTAACATTTAATCCTTTTATCATCATAATGTATTTACAGAAAAATATCAAGTAATTGACAACAGAAATCCAAGCGAATCATCCCGGAGGATTATTCGCCTTTATCCAGCACGTAATTTCTGGTGGTAATACCGCTCAGCCTTCCGCCTGCATTCACAAGCACAGCCTTAAACAGAGTCTCTCCCTCAGGCATGTCGATCGGTCCGGTATATTTTTTGGATGCAGTCGTCGGGTCCTCACCGTTTGTAGTATAGTATGCTTCATACCCGTCCGGCACCTTGATCTCGATCTCGACTGCCTCCTCATACTGTCCCGTGGAAGGAGAAATCGCCGGTGCTTCCTCGATCGGGAACTCCACAACATAGATTTTTTCTACCATAAGGCTCGGCACCCCGTCCTTGTTGACGGCAAATGCCTTCACAGTAGTCTCGCCTTCACCGATCTGGATCGGCTCAGTATATTTCTGGCTCTTAAGGGTCGGGTCAGAACCGTCCGTTGTATAATACATCGGCATTCCTTCACAGGTAAGCGTAAGCTGCTGGACGTCATCATAGGTCTCTTCGGAATCCAGGCTGTATTTCGGCCTGTCGACCACATATTCTGCCAGCTCTTCGGTAATGCTTTCATCCGCATCGTCCAAAAGGACAGGAATCTTCAAGGGCTGCTCTGTCTTTAAGTAAAATTTAATACATGCCTCATAAATGCCTGCATTTTTCCGGTGCTTTGCAATTGCATCTGCATACATGGCCTCTGCGCTGTTAAGGTCATCCTGTCTTACGTATGCATCCGCCAGCCCGGCATATGCATCCGCCTTGTCGGAATTTTTGGAGATGGCACGTTTAAAACACTCCTCCGCCCTCCCATACTCCTGGGTCGAGATTGCCTTATATCCTGCCCTTACGATTCCTGCATAGGAATTTTTGTAGATAAAAAAGCAGATCCCCGCGATCGCAGCAATAATCAAGGCCAGAACCAGAAGGACTTTACGCCTCTTCTTGCGAAGCCTTGCTTTTTTCTTCTCCACCTGACGCCTTCTCTCCTCCCGGCTGTCTATATAGCCGGTTGCCCCACGGCTGGTGCGCATGCGGTCCGTATTGCCCCGGCTGGTTCTCATACGGTCGGTATTGCCTCTCCCGGCAGTCCTGCCGGTATTTCCTGCCCTCGTACGGCCTGTATTTGTTCTTCCTGTCCTTCCTGTGCTGGTTCTCCCGGTCGTTCTTCGTGCAGATGTTGCGCGCGTCTGAAAGGTTGCGTCATCGTATACAAGATAATCGTCCCCGTTTCCATCGATCGATACTTTGACCTGTTCTGTCAGCATATCATCCAGCGGATTATAATCGGGCACAATACGAACCTCGTGTCCGCATGCTTCGCAATATAACATACCTTCCGGTATTTCCTGTCCGCAGTATCTACACCTCATTGCTTCCCTAAACCTCCTGTTTCATAGCTGCTTTCACGCAGTTGCTCATCAGCATTGCAACTGTCATAAGGCCAACTCCGCCGGGAACCGGCGTAATTGCCGCTGCCTTGTCCTTCACATCCTCGAAATCCACGTCTCCACACAACTTATTGTCCGGACTTCGGTGTATTCCGATGTCAATAACCACAGCTCCCTCTTTTACATACTCGGATGTAATGAATCTTGGTTTTCCCATCGCCGCTACCAGAATGTCTGCCTTTTTTGTAATTTCTCTTAAATCCTTTGTTCTGGAATGTGCAAATGTTACTGTACCATTTTCCTGCAATAAAAGCAACCCCATAGGTTTGCCGACATGATTGCTTCTTCCCACAACCACGCATTCCTTCCCCTCAACAGAAATTCCGGAACGCTTAAGCATCTCCATCACTCCGGCAGGCGTACAGGAGATAAGACCTTCCTCCCCGACACACAGTTTCCCTACATTTTCCGGATGAAATCCATCCACATCTTTTTCGGGGCTGATGGCTCTTATAACCGCATCCTCGTCAATCTGCGGCGGCAGTGGAAACTGTACAAGGATCCCGTTTACCTCCGGATCCCGGTTCAGCCGATCCACCAGCTGTAGCAGTTCCTCCTGTGCGGCATCCCCCGGAAGCTGGCAGGATACAGACTCTATCCCAGTATATTCGCAAGCCTTTTTCTTATTCCTCACATAAATGGACGAGGCAGGGTCATCCCCCACCTGTACAACAGCAAGACAGACAGACCTGCCGTCTGCCTTGCATTTTTCCACCTGTTTTTTGACCTCATCCTTAATCTGTGCCGAGATTGCTTTCCCGTCTATGATCTGAAGCATGCTCCTGCCTCCCTTGTATATTTTTTTAAATTCTCTAGAACAGCCCTGTAATAACACCTTCCCCGGATACGTCTATCCCGTTGGCGGCCGGTACCTTCGGAAGACCTGGCATCGTCATGATCGCCCCGGTAAGCGCAACAACAAATCCTGCTCCGGCGCTTACATAGACCTCCCGGATATGGATATCAAAGTTCTCGGGCCTTCCCAGCTTCTTCTGGTCGTCGGACAGAGAATACTGATTCTTTGCCATACAAACCGGGAGACTGCCGAAGCCCATCTCTTCAATCTTGGCCAGCTGCTTCTTTGCGGCCGGCTCATAGACAACTCCTTTTGCACCGTAGATCTCTGTTGCCACTGTCTCAATCTTCTCCTTCAGAGAAAGGCTGTCTTCATAGAGCGTATGGAAATTGCTCTCTTTTTCTTCAAGAGTCTCCAACACCTTTTCTGCCAGGGCAATTCCGCCTTCGCCGCCTTTTGCCCATACCTCCGAAAGTGCAAACTCACAGCCCCGCTTCTCACAGAAGCTGCGGATAAATGCATTCTCTGCTTCCGTGTCGGTCACAAAAGAATTCAATGT
Source organism: uncultured Dorea sp. (assembly GCA_947645355.1). Taxonomy (GTDB): domain Bacteria; phylum Bacillota; class Clostridia; order Lachnospirales; family Lachnospiraceae; genus Dorea_D. The sequence continues at coordinate 5,777 of CANSCI010000009.1, forward strand.
TACGATCACCGGCACACCGTATTTCTGTATGTTCTCAATATGCTTTTCCAGATTTACGATTCCTTTTTCCAGTGCTTCCAGGTTTTCCTCCCCCAACTGGTCCTTCGCAATGCCACCATTATACTTCAAGGCACGAACAGTTGCAACTAAAACTACTGCATCCGGCCGAAATCCTGCTTTTCTGCACTTGATGTCGAAGAATTTTTCTGCCCCCAGATCCGCGCCGAATCCGGCCTCCGTGATGGTAATATCACTCATCTTAAGCGCCATCTTCGTCGCCCTGACACTGTTGCAGCCGTGGGCAATATTTGCAAACGGCCCGCCGTGGACAAGAGCCGGTGTGTGTTCCAGAGTCTGGATCAGGTTCGGCTTGATTGCATCCTTCAGAAGCGCGGTCATAGCCCCGGTTGCCTGAAGGTCATCGGCAGTCACCGGATCCCCGGAGAAATTATAGGCAACGATAATCTTGCCGAGCCTTTTTTTCAGATCCTGTATATCATCTGCCAGACAAAGGATTGCCATAATCTCTGATGCTACCGTAATGACAAAATGATCCTCCCTTACCATGCCGTCCATCTTGCTTCCAAGCCCCACCACAATGTTCCTCAGGTTTCTGTCATTCATGTCCAGGCACCGCTTCCAGACAACCTGCCTTGGGTCGATCTGGAGGGTATTCCCCTGCTGGATATGATTGTCAAGCATAGCGGCAAGCAGGTTATTTGCAGAGGTGATGGCGTGGAAATCTCCGGTAAAGTGGAGATTTAAGTCTTCCATCGGAACTACCTGCGCATATCCGCCGCCGGCTGCCCCGCCTTTGATGCCGAAACATGGGCCGAGAGACGGCTCCCGAAGCGCAATCACCGCCCGTTTGTTAAGCTTTGCCATTGCCTGGCCGAGCCCCACCGTAGTGGTCGTCTTTCCTTCGCCTGCCGGGGTCGGGTTAATGGCCGTCACAAGGACCAGCCTGCCGTCCGGGTTTTCTTTCACTCTCTCCCACACCTCGTCGGAAAGCTTTGCTTTATACTTTCCGTAGAATTCCAGTTCTTCCTCCTGAATCCCAAGTGTCTGTGCCACCTCTTTGATGTGGGACATCTTCGCCTCCTGCGCGATCTGGATATCTGTTTTCATTGTTAAGTACCTCCCTTTCTTCGTCTCTGTGTGTTGTAACTGTGTATGCTGTAATTGTGTACGTTCGTCTTCCTGTATGTTGTATCTACATGTTTCTGCTTATATACTGCTCAAATTCTTCCCCGGACATCAGCACCTTCCTGGGCTTTGTGCCTTCCTCACCGCCTACGACCCCGGCCTCGCACAGCTGGTCCATGACCCGGGCCGCCCGGTTGAAGCCGATCTTGAAGGTCCGCTGAAGCATTCCGATAGAGGCCTTGTCTTTATCTATGATGAGCCGTCCGGCGTCCGCAAAATACTGGTCACGCCCGTCTCCGTCACTGCCCGCCGCCATGCCGGCCGGCCCGGCGCCCACCTCACTGGTGTTGACGTGGTTTACGATTGCTTCGTCATAATCCGCGTCTCCGTTATAATCTTTCAGATAGTCTACCACACTCTGCACTTCCTTGTCAGTCACAAATGCCCCTTGTACCCTGGCAGGCTTCTGATAGCCGGAAGGATAAAACAGCATGTCGCCTTTCCCGAGAAGCTTTTCTGCACCGTTCATATCAATAATTGTCCTGGAATCCACTCCCGAAGATACAGAAAATGCAATTCTCGACGGCATATTTGCTTTAATAAGGCCCGTGATGACATTGACAGACGGACGCTGCGTAGCTACCACAAGGTGGATCCCGGCTGCCCTTGCAAGCTGTGCAAGCCGGCAGATTGCCTCCTCCACATCCCCGGGGGCCACCATCATAAGGTCGGCAAGCTCATCCACGATAATAACGATCTGCGGCATGGTCTGCGGCTTCACGCCGTCAACCTCCGGGACACCAGATACTTTTTCGTTGTAGCCTTTCATATCCCTCACATTATATTCCGCAAATGCCTGATATCTCCGGGTCATCTCTGCAACTGCCCAGTTCAGGGCGCCTGCCGCTTTCTTCGGATCTGTGACCACAGGGATCATCAGATGGGGGATCCCGTTATAGACGCTCAATTCCACCACCTTAGGGTCGATCATGATAAGCTTTACCTCATCCGGTGAAGCTTTATACAGGATGCTCATAATCAGTGTATTGATGCAGACAGATTTTCCGGAACCGGTAGCACCTGCAATCAGCAGATGGGGCATCTTGGCAATGTCTGTCACTACTGCTTTTCCGGCAATATCCTTGCCGGCTGCAAAGGATATTTTTGACTGGCTGTTCTTAAATTCCTGTGTCTCCAGAAGATCTCTGAGCATTACCGCTGATGTCTCCTTGTTCGGCACTTCGATGCCGACGGCGGCTTTCCCCGGAATCGGTGCCTCGATCCGGATATCGGCAGCTGCAAGATTCAGCTTAATATCGTCTGTAAGACCTACGATCTTGCTCACCTTTACACCCATCTCCGGCTGCAGCTCATACCTTGTCACAGACGGGCCGCAGCTTACATTCGTCACCGTCACATGAACTCCGAAGTTCTGCAGGATCTGCTGAAGTTTCATTGCAGTCTCCCTGAGATGAGCGTCCGACTCCCCGGTTCCCTTGCTTCCCCGCTTCAGAAGATTCACAGGCGGAAAACGATAAGCCTTTTTCGGCTTTGCGGCCTCAGCGGCCACAGCCGCCGCCACACTGGCCGCTTCGTCGGCAGGTGCGGTTTCCTTCTGCTTCCCGGCATAAGGAATCCTTTCTGCCTCCTCTGATCCATACCGGACATCCGGGATCTCAGCCATGTCCCCGGAAGCGTCTGCAGGTTCCGGGGATGCAGCATCTCCCCGGTTTATCACAAACTGAGGCTCCGGCTCCTTGACTGCTGCGGGCTCTGCTTCCAGTTCCCGCACATCCGGGGCTGCCTCGGAGATAGTAGTATTAAAAGATACTCCTTCCACTCGTTTGTCCGTCCGTTTCTTCCTGCCCCTTGCTTTCTCCTGCGTACGCGCCTCTTTTTCTTGTTCTTTCTCTCGCTCCCTGCGCCTCTCCTCCGCCAGCTTCCGCCGTCGTTCGGAATCTTCCCTGGCTTTTCCGTAAGCCTTATCACCCTGCGCTTTCATCCCCTGCAGGAGTGACTTCCCGGTAATGACCACAGAGCAGATAATCATCAGTATAATCACAACTGCATATGTACCTGCCGTCCCAATGGCCGGAATCAGGATCTCTGATACGATCTCCCCTAAGGTACCGCCTTTTCCGTCCAACAGATCCAGCAGGGTACAGGTCAGGATCATAAATACCATACCTGCAGCCACTTTCATATATGCAGCCATATTTTCTTTATTTGATACAAGAAAGGCAACAACACCAAATAAAACGAACGGAAGCACATATGCGGCCAGTCCGAATATCCCGGTAAAAAAAGAAGACACAAGGGCCCCTGCAGATCCTCCCAGACCAAAATGGCTGAGCATCAGCAGGATACTGAGCAGAAGTGTCAGCCAGATAATAATCTCATCTCTTACAAAACTCTGCTGTGCCTGCTTCTTTTTTGTCTGTTTTGTACTCCTCTTCCGTTTCGACTTTGCAGCCATTAACATCTCCCCCTTATTATTGGCAATACTATTTATATTATAGCATTTTGGAAGAAGGCTGTCATTATCTATTTTTCTTTCGCTTCTTTCTCATCTTCTGCAGGCTCTTTTATATCTGTCTTTTTACCTGATTTCTTACAGCGCTCCTCATCAATCATATCATGCAGCTTACAGAGCGCATCACTCATTCCGCCCACCTGGTCGATCAGACCCTCCCGTACTGCTTCTTCCCCTTCCAGGAGCGTCCCCACATCCTTAACAAGCTCTGTCGGGTTCAGCATTAATTCCTCGATCCTTGACTGGGTAATCTTTGAATGCTTCGACAGAAAATGAGTGATCCGGTCCTGAGTTTTAATCATATTGCGCAGGCTCTGCTCCACACCGATAAACATGCCGTTGGAGCGTACCGGATGGATGACCATAGTTCCACTCGGTACAATAAATGAATATTTGGAAGACACGGCAAGGGGGCCTCCGATAGAATGGCTCCCGCCGAGCACCAGAGACACAGTAGGCTTGCTTAAAGACGCGATCATTTCTGCGATCGAAAGTCCTGCCTCCACATCCCCTCCCAGGGTGTTTAACAGGATCAGAAGCCCCTCGATCTCTTCACTGTCCTCCACTTCTGCCAGCATAGGCAGCAAATGCTCATATTTGGTAGCCTTTGTATTCCCGGATACTGCCTCGTGTCCCTCAATCTCCCCGATGATCGTCAAAAGCTTTATCTTGTGCCTGCTTTTATTCTCATCCAGGCTGACGCTCCCCATCTCCTTGATCTGTTCATTCTGCTTCTCTTCTTTCTCTTCTCTCGCCATAAAAAAACACCTCCATACTTTCTTCGTTTAGTATGGAGGTATTTCTGCTATTTTATACCTGCTCCAATGCCTGTGCCAGATCTGCAATAATATCCTCTGCATGTTCGATCCCGACGCTGAACCGGATAAGATCCGGCTGTACTCCGGCTTCCAAAAGCTCGGCATCATTCATCTGGCGGTGGGTATGACTTGCCGGATGAAGCACACAGCTCCTTGCGTCTGCTACATGTGTCACGATAGCAATCATTTTAAGACTGTCCATCATACGAACCGCCGCTTCCCTTCCGCCTTTCAGGCCGAAAGTAATCACACCGCAGGTTCCGTCCGGCATATATTTCTTTGCCAGATCGTAATATTTGTCTCCCGGAAGCGCCGGGCAGTTTACCCATGCCACCTTCTCATGCCCCTGAAGGTATCTGGCAGCTTTCAGGGCATTTTCACAATGCCTTGCCATACGCAGATGAAGCGTCTCAAGACCGATATTTAATAGGAAGGCGTTCTGCGGGGACTGTATGGAGCCAAGATCTCTCATCAGCTGTGCCGTTGCTTTGGTTATGTAGGCACCTTTCCCGAATTTCTGTGTGTATACAATACCGTGGTATGTCTCATCCGGTGTTGTAAGACCCGGGAATTTCCCGGCGTGGGCTTCCCAGTCAAAATTGCCGCTGTCAACAATCGCTCCGCCTACACAGGACGCATGCCCGTCCATATATTTGGTCGTGGAATGTGTGACAATGTCTGCCCCCCATTCAAAAGGACGGCAATTGATCGGGGTTGCAAAGGTATTGTCTACGATAAACGGAACCCCATGTGCATGGGCGGCATGGGCAAATTTCTCAAAGTCAAGTACTACCAGTGCCGGATTGGCAATCGTCTCACCGAACACTGCCTTCGTATTGTCGCGGAAGGCTGCATGAAGTTCTTCCGGCGTGCAGTCCGGATCCACAAAGGTCGCCTCCACGCCCATCTTGCGGATGGTGTGGGCATACAGGTTGTAGGTGCCGCCGTAAAGCGCGGATGCACACACAATATGGTCCCCTGCCTGTGCAATATTCATAATGGCATAAAAGCTTGCTGCCTGTCCGGAAGAAGTAAGCATTGCAGCAGCTCCGCCCTCCAGGTCACAGATCTTAGCCGCAACCGCATCATTGGTAGGGTTCTGCAGCCTGGTATAGAAATATCCGCTTTCCTCCAGGTCAAACAGACGCCCCATCTGCTCACTGCTGCTGTATTTAAAAGTAGTGCTCTGATAGATAGGAACGACTCTCGGCTCACCGTTATCCGGAGTATAGCCGGACTGGATACATTTTGTCTCAATTTTGTAGCTGCTCATTTTTCTTCCTCCTTTAATGAATAGATGTCTATGCCCTCAGTTACTTTTATTCCTCCCAGTTGTGATATACATCCTGTACATCATCGTCATCGTCCAACATATCAAGCGTCTTCTGGATACTTGCAATATCCTTTGCATCGGTGAGTTCTACATAAGTCTGGGGGATCATAGTCACCTCAGCTGCCGCCATAGGGATGCCTGCATCCTCCAGCGCCTGACGCACCTCACTGAAGTCGTCCGGATCTGTCAGGATCTCAAAGCTGTCTGCCTCCTCTGCAAAATCCTCTGCCCCCGCATCCAGCGCCTGCATCATCAGTTCGTCTGCATCGCCGTCATATTCTTCCTTATCAATGACGATCTGCCCTTTCTTATCGAACATAAAGGAAACACACCCCGGCGTCCCTACATTGCCATTTCCTTTTGTAAATGCATTTTTGACATTCGTTGCGGTACGGTTGCGGTTGTCCGTCAGGGTCTCCACGATGATCGCCGTCCCATTGGGGCCGTATCCTTCATATGTAATATGCTCATAATTGGCAGCGTCGGCATCTCCGGACGCCTTTTTTATATTTCTGTCGATCGTATCATTCGGCATATTATTGGCTTTTGCCTTCGCGATCACATCGCGGAGTCTGCTGTTATTTGCCGGGTCTGCGCTGCCGCCTTCCCTTACAGCCACTGCCAGCTCCTTCCCGATCTTCGTAAATATCTTACCCTTAGCGGCATCATTTTTTTCTTTCTTATGCTTAATGTTTGCGAATTTTGAATGTCCTGACATAAATCCTATCTCTCCTTATCTCTTATCTTTTTCCACATTTTTTTATTTTAACACTCTTCTTTTATTTTTTCAATCTTTACCCGCTGTATCGTATTATTATCCACAGACAATGTAATATACCGATATCCGCCATGCTCTACTGTACAAGTTTCATCCTCTCCCGGTATCCGCTCCAGTTCGTCAATCAAAAATCCGTTCAGGGTCTCATACTCTTCCTTCTCATAACTGATCCCGAACAGATCCTCAAGATCCTCAAGGTCTGTCATCCCGTCAGCAATATAACTGCCGTCCGGCATAACATGAATCATCTCCTTCTCCTCGTCATGCTCGTCCAGAATATTCCCTACAATCTCCTCCAGTATATCTTCCATGGCCACAAGCCCTGAGGTCTGTCCATATTCATCCACCACGACGGCAATATGGTTTTTCTTTTCCTGCATCTCTTTAAAGAGCCTGTCGATGCTTTTCGTCTCCGGTATAAACGCCACCGGCCTTATGTATCCTTCAAGTTCCCTGACCGGAACTCTTCTGAGATCCTCCTCAAGATAACAGACAGCTGCTTCCCTCAGATGGAGGAACCCGATGATCTCATCAATATCCTCATGGAAGATGGGAAACCTGGAAAAACTCTCATTCAGCATAAACCGGAACGCGTCCTCCAACGGCTCCCCGCCGTCGATTGCCACAATATTTTTGCGGTGGGTCATAATATCCTTCGCATCCTTATCCATATAGCGGAAAATGTTCCGTATCAATGCCGCCGCTTCTTTGTTCATTCCCGCATCCGTCTCTTCTTCGATCCTTAAGATCTGCCGTACTCTCTGAAATAAACTCTCGTTTTCCATAATCTACTGATTTTACTCCTTTGCTATGTATGAAGCTCAAAACTCACCTTAAGCGCCTCATCTACCTTCCTCATGATCTCCCTGTCCAGATGGCATACAAGATCCTTAAGCCTCTGCTTGTCGACGGTCCTGACCTGCTCCAGAAGGACGACCGAATTCTTTACAATCTGATATTTCCTGGCGTCGATTTCCACGTGGGTAGGAAGCTTTGCTTTATTCATCCTCGACGTGATGGCGGCACAGATGACCGTCGGGCTGTGCCTGTTCCCTACATCATTCTGAATAATCAGGACCGGACGTATCCCTCCCTGCTCTGACCCGACTACCGGGCTTAAATCTGCATAATATATATCTCCGCGTCTTACCTGCACTCTATTCACACTCCGATTTCTTTAAGATAAGATAAGTATTTCCATCTTTTTCGGATGTATTCTATAGAGTTTTTCACTTATCCTTTCCTTCCGCAGGAATACTATGCAAAGTAATCCATCTGTTCCAACACCTCGCCGCGGCGGATATACTCCCTCGGAATCCTCTTTCCCATCAGGCAGACAAATTCATAGTTAAAGCGTCCCGACAGCGCACTCAGCACCTCTACCGGAAGCACCTCATCTGCGTCCTTTCCCACAAGAGTTACCCTGTCCCCGAATTTCACATCTTCAATTTCCGTAGCGTCAACCATAAACTGATCCATACATACCCGCCCTATGATCGGAGCTTTTTTTCCGTGGATCAGCACATATCCTTTATTGGATAGGCTCCTCGGGTATCCGTCCCCGTACCCGACCGGAACTGTGACGATTTTCGTCCGCCTCTGTGTCTCATATGTCCCCCCGTAACTAATCAATTCCCCTTTATCTACCCATTTGACGTAAGCCACATGGCTGATCAGTTCCAGTGCCGGGGAAAGAACTACCTGCTCCTTGTCTACTTCCTCCGACGGATACATCCCGTAAGTGGATATACCGGAACGCACCAGATTCTGGTCTGTCCCTTTTCCCTCTATGATCCCCGCACTGTTGGAGCAATGATAATAGGCAAAGATAAGGCCGCGCCTCTTAAGTTCCTCTTTCATCCACAGAAAACCGCCAAGCTGTTTTTCCGTATAGCCTTTATCTGCTTCATCTGCTTTGGAGAAATGAGTGTACATCCCTTCCAGGATCAGTCCCGGCAGCCTGCCGATGTTCTCGAGCCTGTCTGCGCTCTTTTCTGACACTGGAAAACCAATGCGCCCCATCCCCGTATCAATCTTAATATGGACATAAGCCTTTCTCCGAACCCTTGCCGCCAGATCGGATATTTCCCTTGCCATCTCTTCCTCATAGACGGTCATCCGGATATTATTTTCAATAGCGTCCAGCCGCTGCTCCGGGAAAATACACCCAAGTACCAGGATTGGCTTTGTGATCCCTCCGCGCCTCAATACAATTGCCTCATCCAGTGTGGCAACTGCAAATCCCCATACATACTCTTTCAGGGATAAAAGACTTGTGGTCTGGATCGCGCCGTGCCCGTAAGCATCCGCTTTCACTACGACTATCATCTTTGTATCTTCCCCCAGATTCCCTCTTAAATGTTCAAGATTCCGTTCAATAGCATCCAGGTCAATTCTGGCGCAGATTCTCGTATAACTTTTCATCTCTCATCTCCTCCTGTTCTTTCAGCACATCACCTAAATACTCTGTCAGATCTGTAGCCGAGACACTGTAGCTCCCCTTTTTTTCTCTTGCATAATCCCCGCTTTTCCCGTGGAGATATACGCCGAGCACTGCTGCATCGCTGCAAGAAAGCCCCTGTGCCAGAAGGCCTGCTGTGAGCCCTGCAAGTACATCTCCGGAGCCTGCCTTGGCCATGGCACTGTTGCCGGACAGGTTGATACAGGCCCTTTTACCGTCCGAAGAGATCACTGTGCGGGAGTCCTTCAGAATACAGGTCAGGCCATACTTCTTTGTATAATCTTTCAGGAACTCAATCCTTGACTCTTTTATTTTGTCGGTCTCCACCCCTGTAAGTCTTGACATCTCTTTCATGTGCGGCGTAAGGATACAATCCTTTTTCAGCAGATATTCCATATATTGCGGATGGGACGCAAGCAGGTTGATCCCATCTGCATCTACCACGCAGGGGACTTCTGTATGTTTTAATACCGTCTTTAATATTTTTGCAGATTTCTTTCCTGCTCCGATGCCCGACCCGATGCAGACAACATCTGCCCAGGCAAGGAGTCTAAGAAGTTCTTCCTTGTCAAACTTCTGATAGGCTGTGACAATTGCCTCCGGAAGCAATGTCTGCAAGATCACCCGGTTCGCTTCTGCCGTATAGATCTGCACCAATCCGGCGCCTGCCTGATAGGCGGCCCTGGCATTCAGGTATGCGGCCCCGCTCATTCCTTTACTCCCGGCGATCACAAGGAGCCTCCCGAAGGTTCCTTTATGAGAATCTTGCAGCCGCTTTGGAAGAAGCTTCGAATACTCTTCCTTATTATAAGTATATGCCACATCCTGACGTGCCGCAAATGGCTCCAGGCTGATTCCGATATCTGCCACCGCCACTTCCCCTGCATATTCCTTCCCCGGATACAATGCAAGGCCGCACTTCTCTGCCTGAAAGGTAACTGTAAGATCCGCCCGGAATGCAGTTCCCAATACACACCCTGTATCTGCACTGATGCCGGACGGTAGATCCACCGCGGCCTTAAAGGCATCTGAGGCATTCATCCTGCCGATCACCTCTGCATAGGTTCCTGCAACCTGCCTCTTAAGTCCCACACCGAAAATGGCATCCACTATGATACTATATTCACCCTCCGGATATTCGTTGCAAAGCAAACCCCCGGTTTTTTCAAGAAGCCTTGCCTGATATTCGCAATCTTTACTGCAATGGTCCCAATTTCCGGCCATATATACAGTCACCTGATATCCCATGCCAGAGAGGATCCGGCCGATGGCGAATCCGTCTCCGCCGTTATTTCCCGAACCGCATACGATCAGAATGTCTGATAAATCCAGTTTCCTTTCCACCATCGCAGCAACACAACTCATAGCAGCGCGTTCCATCAATTCCACAGAAGGAACCCTTAACGTCTCAATAGTATAATTGTCGGCCTCCTTCATCTGCGCGGCATTTGGCAGATACCTCATAGTTCTTTCCTCCTTATCTTCAATATACACGAAAAAGACACGCACCTGCTCCCGTTTCCGCAGTTTATATATTGAAAAAATCAATGAAAAAGAACGTGTGAGGCTCGGACAGACCATATACCTGTCCTTTCCCACACGTCTTCTCACTTATTCCTTATGCTCTTCATTGTAGCGGCTGATATTATAGGACAACTGCATCAGGCTCTCTGACAAATGCACGTTCTCGACGATAATATTTTCCGGCAGATTCAAATCTGTATGTGCAAAATTCCAGATTGCCCGCACACCATTGTCCACCAGCATGTTGGCCACTTCAATCGCCTTTTCCTTGGGGATGGTAAGCACTGCAATCTCCACATCATTTTCCTTCACAAAATCCTTCAGTTCCTCCATCATGCGAATCGGCACGCCGCGGATCGATACCCCCTGAAGCCGCGGATTCACATCAAAAATCCCCCGCAGAATAAATCCTCTCTTTTCAAATGCCGCATAATTGGCTAATGCCTGTCCAAGATTGCCCGCGCCTACGATTACAATGTTATGATCCTCCTCAAGGCCGAGAATCTTGCCGATCTCTGTATACAAATATTTTACATTATAACCATAGCCCTGCTGTCCAAATCCTCCGAAATTATTCAGGTCCTGTCTGATCTGAGACGCCGTTACCTTCATCCGTTTGCTCAGGTCATTCGAGGAAATACGCTCCACTCCATTTTCCAACAATTCGCCTAAATATCTATAATATCTGGGTAATCTTCTTATGACTGCCTGAGAAATATCCCTGCTCTCCACTCTATTCACCTTCCATTTCATATCTACATTTCATTATATAAAATTGTTCCTCTAAAGTCAAACTTTTAGTAGTTTTTTTATGCGCCTTTCGTTATAATAAGGTGCATAAAGTTTTAGGAGGTTGCATATGATACTTGCATGTCATGGAATCAGCAAAGCATTCGGAGAAGAGGTCATTGTAAAAAACGGCTCTTTTCATATAGAGGAACACGAAAAAGCAGCTCTGGTAGGAGCCAACGGCGCCGGTAAATCTACAATCTTAAAAATGATTGCCGGGGAGCTTTCTTCCGACGAAGGCAGCATCATTCTTACAAAAGGAAAGACTCTGGGATATCTGGCCCAGCATCAGGATACTGTCAGCAATCATTCCATCTACGAAGAAGTAAAGACCGCAAAGGCACACATCATTGCCATGGAGGAACAGATCCGGCAGATCGAACTGGAATTAAAAGATCTTTCTGGAGATGCCCTTAACAGCCGTATGGAAACCTATAACCGGCTGACAGAAGCCTTTGAGCTTCAAAACGGTTATGCCTGCGAAAGCGAGATCACCGGCGTCCTTAAGGGACTTGGGTTTGAAGAAGAAGAATTCTCAAAACAGGTGTGCACTTTGTCCGGCGGACAGAAAACCCGTGTTTCCCTCGGAAAGCTTCTGCTTGCCAGGCCGGACATCCTGCTTCTCGACGAGCCTACCAACCATCTGGATTTAAATTCCATCACCTGGCTGGAATCATACCTTATGAACTATGCCGGAGCCGTTCTCATCGTCTCCCATGACCGGTACTTTTTGAACCGTATCGCCACAAAGATCATAGAGGTCGAGGCAGGCAGGCTTATGACCTACATGGGAAATTACAGTGATTTTGCTTTTAAGAAGGAGCAGCTCCGAGAGGCAAAGCTGAAAGAATACCTGAACCAGCAGCAGGAGATCAAGCACCAGGAGGCGATCATAGAAAAGCTGCGCTCCTTCAACCGGGAAAAATCTATCAAACGAGCCGAGAGCCGGGAAAAAATGTTGAGTAAAATGGAACTCGTAGAAAAACCTGCGGAAGTAAATACTGAAATACGGCTAAAATTAGAGCCCTCCTGCGTCAGCGGAAATGATGTCCTCTCCGTAGAAGGACTGGGCAAATCTTTTCCTCCGCAGCACCTGTTTTCTGATGTCAGCTTTGAGATCAAGCGCGGAGAACATGTGGCCGTCATCGGAGACAACGGCACCGGAAAAACGACCATGCTTAAGATCCTGAACAACGTACTCCCCGCTGACAGCGGATCCTTCACCCTCGGCACCAACGTAAAGATCGGGTATTATGACCAGGAGCATCATGTGCTGCATATGGACAAAACCATCTTTGACGAGATATCTGACGACTACCCGTCTCTCACCAATACACAGATCCGAAGCATGCTGGCAGCTTTTCTGTTTACCGGGGATGACGTATACAAGAGGATCGGGGACTTAAGCGGCGGGGAACGAGGCCGTGTATCCCTTGCAAAGCTTATGCTCTCAGAAGCCAATTTCCTGATCCTGGATGAGCCCACCAACCATCTGGATATTACTTCAAAGGAGATTCTGGAGCGCGCACTTAATGATTACACCGGCACACTGCTCTATGTCTCCCATGACCGGTATTTTATCAACCAGACAGCCACACGGATCCTGGATCTGGTGAATCAGACCTTTGTAAATTATATCGGCAATTACGATTATTATCTGGAGAAAAAAGACGAACTGACTGCCGCTTACACCACGGGAACATCTCCCGTCCCCAGAGTTTCCGGCTCCCAACAGCCCCCTGTCCCTTCCGACCATATCACAGAAGGAAAGTTAAGCTGGCAGGAACAAAAAGAAGCCCAGGCCCGGGAGCGGAAACGCCTGAACGACCTGAAAAAAACAGAAGACCGCATCACAGCCCTGGAAGAACGGGACGCCCACATTGACGCCCTCATGCTCCAGGAAGAGGTCTTCACCAACTCCGTCAAATGCCAGGAGCTCGCACAGGAAAAAACACAGATCGCAGCGGATCTGGAGCATCTGTACACCCTCTGGGAAGAACTTGCCCAGTAGACTCCTGTCCCTGGATATCCTTTCCAAAGCAGTGAGCGTCCAAGATGAAGACAGCGGTTATTCTCCGCTTCTTCCATCTTGGACGCTCACTGTCATGTTCAATATTACATGCTCTTTTTCACAAACTACAGTTTCCGCGCAATTTCCCGGATAAACCCTTCACTGTTTAACACTGTCGGCTCCTCGATGGTCGTAATAAGAGCCAGATCCTTCGTCATCTTCCCTTCCTCTATCGTATCAATAGTGGCCTTTTCCAGGCGATCGGCAAATTCCATCAGCTCCTGGTTTCCGTCCAGTTCCCCGCGCTTTCTCAATGCCCCTGTCCATGCAAAGATCGTTGCCACAGAATTGGTGGAGGTCTCCTCTCCTTTCAGATGCTTATAATAATGCCTCTGTACAGTCCCGTGAGCCGCCTCGTATTCATAGTACCCTTCCGGGGATACCAGCACAGAGGTCATCATAGCCAGCGAACCAAATGCAGAGGAGATCATATCGCTCATCACATCTCCGTCATAATTTTTGCATGCCCAGATATAGCCGCCCTCTGACTTCATCACCCGGGCAACCGCATCATCAATCAGTGTGTAGAAATATTCGATCCCTGCCTCTTTAAATTTCCTGTCATATTCTGCATCGTAGACTGCCTGGAAAATGTCTTTAAATGTGTGGTCATATTTTTTGGAAATAGTATCCTTTGTGGCAAACCAGAGATCCTGTTTTATATCTAATGCATAGTTAAAACAGCTTCTGGCAAAGCTCTCAATGGACCCGTTCAGGTTATGCATTCCCTGCGCCACCCCCGGGCCGTCATATTGGTGTACCAGTTCCCGCTGCTCGGCGCCGTCCTCTGATGTATAGACTAACTCAACCTTCCCTGCACCCGGAATCTTCATCTCCGTATTCTTATAGACATCCCCGTACGCATGCCTTGCGATGGTGATGGGCTTCTTCCAGTTTTTCACACATGGCTCAATCCCTTTTACTACAATAGGAGCGCGGAACACGGTGCCGTCCAGAATGGCACGGATAGTTCCGTTGGGACTCTTCCACATTTCTTTCAAGTCATATTCTGTCATGCGGGCAGCATTGGGCGTGATGGTCGCACATTTTACCGCCACCTTATATTTCTTCGCTGCATTTGCAGAATCCACAGTCACCTGATCATCTGTCTCATTCCGGTGCTCAAGCCCCAAGTCGTAGTATTCTGTATTCAATTCAATGTACGGGCTCAACAGGTGATCCTTAATCATCTTCCAGAGGATCCTGGTCATCTCGTCTCCGTCCATCTCTACGATTGGTGTTGTCATCTTAATCTTTGCCATTTTGTCACTCTCCTTTTCTTATCTTCCATGATCCCGCGCATTTCCGGCACTGGGATCCGGATACTTGCTATGTTTCGTCTTCGATATGCAGATTCTCCATCACATTCACAATATGCCGGCTGGCGAGCTTCTCCGCAAGTTCACCGTCCCGGCTTCTGATCGCATCCAGGATTCTTTTGTGCTCCTCCACTGATTTTTCTGCCCTGTCCTTTGTCTTCACCGACATCCGTCTTGCCGTCTGGACATATTTGTGAAAATCAGATAATACATGTTCCAGTATACGGCTGTCGCAGGCTTCATACAAGACCTTATGGAACTTTCCGTCAAGTTCTGACACCTGCGCCGCGTTTTGCGCTCCTTTTTTTTCCAGATGGAACTTTGCAAGCATTACAATCTCTTCCAGCTTTTCAATCTGTTCTTCTGTAATATGCTTCGTTGCCCAGCGGGCACACATGCCCTCCAGCACTCCCCGCACCTTGTAGATGTCCCTGACATCCTTCTGGGTAATGCCGGTGACATACGCCCCCTTATTGGGAATGATCGTCACCAGCCCCTCCAGTTCCAGCTGCCGCAGCGCCTCCCTGACCGGAGTTCTGCTGACTCCAAGTTCCTTCCCGATATTGATTTCTCTAAGTTCGTCATTTTCTTTGTAGACACCGGATAAAATATTTTCCCTCAGCTGTCTAAATACCCGGCCCCTCAGAGAACTGTCCTGATACTCTTCCATTTCCCTCTCCATTGTTTCCTTTCTTAAACGGAATATCCCTATTGCCTGTCAAACCAAACGTCATACCAGACTTACCCCGAGTCTGCCGCATGCATCATCGATAGCGGACAGAAGTTCTTCGTCTGTCAGCACAGTGACCCGGCCATCCTCATACTCCTGATCTACCCAGCTTTTGACCATCGAGACAAGCTCTGAATTTTTGTCCACCTGCCGCTTTTTAGAAAGCCGGAAATATGTATTGATCCAGTGTGCGATTCCTGCCAGCCCGGAGGTATTGGACACGGCTACCAGCGGAGGACGGTTTAAGAATTTCTCTGTATCAAACACATTGTAGATCTCTTCGTTCTTAAGAAGCCCGTCTGCGTGGATTCCTGCCCTTGTCGTATTAAAATTCCTCCCTACGAACGGTGTCCGGGACGGTACAAGGTATCCGATCTCCTTCTCATAATATTCTGCAAGTTCGGAGATCACAGTCGTATCCATGCCGTCTAAGGTGCCTCGAAGCTGGGCATACTCAAACACCATTGCTTCAAGAGGTGTGTTTCCTGTACGTTCTCCGATCCCGAACAAGGAGCAGTTTACTCCACATGCCCCATAAAGCCACGCTGTCGTAGAATTACTCACTGCCTTGTAAAAATCATTGTGCCCGTGGAACTCGATCAGTTCGCTTGGCACACCGGCATGGACGCGCAGTCCGTAGATAATTCCCGGGATAGATCTTGGGATCACCGCCCCCGGATAATTCACACCGTACCCCATAGTATCACACACACGGATCTTCACCGGTATCTGATATTCCTCCATCAGATTCATAAGCTCCAGGCAGAACGGAATTACAAATCCATAGATGTCTGCCCTTGTAATATCTTCCAGATGACATCTCGGGCTGATTCCCGTCTCCATACATTCCCGCACAACAGACAAATAGTGCTCCATGCATTCCCTCCTTGTCATCTTCAGTTTATAGAAAATATGGTAATCGGAGCAGCTGACCAGTATTCCCGTCTCCTTTATGCCGATATCTTTTACCAGTTCAAAATCCTTCCTGCTTGCGCGGATCCATCCGGTAATCTCCGGAAATTCATACCCTTTCTCCATACATCTGTACACAGCATCACGATCCTTTTTACTATATAAAAAGAACTCGCACTGGCGGATCTTGCCGGCCGGCCCGCCCAGCCTGTGAAAATAGTCATACAGTGTTACAATCTGCTCTGTCGTATAGGGTGCCCTGGATTGCTGCCCGTCACGAAACGTAGTATCTGTGATCCAGATCTCATCCGGCATACTGTGCGGTACAATACGGTCATTAAACGCAATCTTGGGAATCTCATCATAGCGGAACAGATTCCTAAACACATTCGGCTTCTTCACATCTACCAGAGGATACATATGCTCCTCAAGCTGCAGCAGATTTGTGTGCTTATCAAGGTATACTTTACGATTTTCCATTCTCTCTCTCCTCGCCTGTTCATTCCTTCACTCATTACTGTATAATTGTATACAATTATACAAATCATGTCAAGAAAAAACTGGAAATCTTCTCTATATTTTGCACAACGAAAGGGAGCATTGCTCCACAACTGACTAATCAGCTATTTTGCAATACCCCCTTTAACATTTAATTAATTATCCTTAATACTGTATTGTCTGCATGATATCTATTGAAGCTCCGCGCAATCCGCTCCTGCAGCCCCTGCAGCTTTAATATAATTTGGCTCCGATCTCCCGCGGCCGGAAGCCTTCATCCTCCAGTGCCTGAAGAATCGTATTCTTGTGCTCTGTCCCAAACGCTTCCATAGTAATTCGCAGTTCCACGGCCGCGTTACGGTTGGTGCTTACAAACTGGTTATGGTCAAGCTTAATGACATTTCCCTTCGCATCGGCAATGGTGCTAGCAACCCTTACAAGCTCGCCGGCCTTATCCGGAAGCAGCACAGACACGGAAAAGATCCGATCTCTCTGGATCAGGCCATGCTGTACAATGGAAGACATTGTAATCACATCCATGTTGCCGCCGCTTAAGATTGCGACCGCCTTTTTCCCTTTGAGATCCAACTGCTTTAATGCTGCCACGGTCAAAAGTCCTGAATTTTCCACCACCATTTTATGATTCTCCACAAGGTCAAGAAAAGCGCCGATCAGTTCGTCATCCTCCACAAGAAGCACCTTGTCGATATTCTCCTTTGCATAAGGGAAGATCTTTTCCCCTACCCGCTTTACGGCAGTGCCGTCCGCGATCGTATCCGCACTGTCCAGTGTCACCGGCCCGTCAGATTGAAGCGCCGCCGTCATACTGGCCGCCCGTTTCGGTTCCACGCCGATCACTTTAATCTTGGGATTCAGCATCTTCGCAAGCGTAGACACACCGGTGATCAGTCCGCCTCCGCCGATGGGAACCAGAATATAATCTACGGTAGGCAGCTCCTGCACGATCTCCATGGCAATGCTTCCCTGCCCGGTCGCCACATCGAGGTCATCAAAAGGGTGCACAAAAGTATAGCCCTTCTCCGCTGCCAGCTCTAAAGCATAAGCGCATGCATCATCATACACATCTCCGTGGAGCACTACCTCTGCCCCGTAATTCTTTGTGCGGTTTACTTTAATAAGGGGCGTGATCGTAGGCATCACAATCGTAACCTTGCATCCGAACTTCTGTGCCGCATAGGCAACGCCCTGGGCATGATTGCCGGCAGATGCAGTGATCAGCCCCTTCTGCCGCTCCTCCTCGCTCATTGTACTGATCTTATAGTAAGCCCCGCGCACCTTATATGCGCCTGTATACTGCATGTTTTCCGGCTTCAGGTAGATCCTTCCTCCGCTTTGGCTGCTCAGATACTCACTGTATACTAATTTTGTGGGCAGCGTCACATTTTTTACGATCTCACTGGCCTGTTCAAATTTCTCTAATGTTAAACCTTCCATGATAGTTTTCCTCCTCTTATCCTTCTTCTGCCGGTACTGTTTCCTCCGGATTCACAGAAAACAATGCATTCACAAATGTATCCGCATCAAATTTCTGCAGGTCGTCGATGGACTCCCCTACACCGATATATTTTACCGGAATCCCAAGTTCTGACTGGATGGCCACTGCAATGCCGCCCTTGGCAGTTCCGTCCATCTTTGTAAGGACGATTCCTGTAATCTTGGCCACTTCATTGAATTCCTTTGCCTGCTGCAGGGCATTCTGACCCGTAGTAGCATCTAGTACCACTAACGTCTCCCGGAATGCCTCTGGGAATTCCCGGTCAATGATGCGGTTCATTTTCTTAAGCTCTTCCATCAGATTTTTCTTATTGTGAAGTCTTCCTGCCGTGTCGCACAGCATCACATCTGCATGCCTGGCTTTCGCCGCCGCCACCGCATCAAACACCACCGAGGCCGGATCCGACCCCTCCTGGCCGCCGATCAGTTCTGCCTGGGCGCGGTTCGCCCACTCCTTAAGCTGCTCTCCGGCTGCCGCACGAAATGTATCTGCGGCAGCCAGCACCACCTTCTTATCCTGTGCCCGGAGTTTTCCGGCAAGCTTGCCGATGGTCGTCGTCTTGCCGACCCCGTTTACCCCGATCACCATCACCACTGACGTCTTCTCTTCAAACTCATAGGCGGCCTCACCTACATCCATCCGTTCCTTCATGCTCTCGATCAAAAGTTCACGGCAGTCGGCAGGTTCCTTAATGTGACGCTCTTTCACCTTATCCCGCAGATCGTCCAGAATATCACAGACTGCCTGAACTCCCAGATCCCCCATAATAAGAACCTCTTCAAGCTCCTCATAGAAATCCTCATCAATATGAGAGAACCCATTAAAAATACTGTCCATTCCTGAAACAATATTCTCCCTCGTCTTGCTGAGGCCGGACACCAGCCGCCCCCAGAATCCTTTCTTTTCTTCTGACATAAAAGCCTCCTTCTCCCTATTCTTCCAGTTCATCCTCCAGAAGACTTACCGATACCAGTGTTGATACCCCCTTCTCCTGCATAGTAATGCCATACAGCCTGTCGGAGGCAGTCATGGTCCCCCTCCGGTGGGTGATTACAATAAACTGCGTATTTTCCGTCAGCTTATGCAGATATCTGGCGAACCGGACCACATTATTGTCGTCCAGCGCCGCCTCAATTTCGTCCAGCAGACAGAACGGCGAAGGCTTTAAGTTCTGTATCGCAAACAACAGTGCAATGGCTGTGAGCGCTTTCTCCCCGCCGGACAGCTGCATCATATTTTGAAGCTTCTTTCCCGGAGGCTGTGCAATAATCCGAATACCCGCTTCCAGGATATCCTCATCCTCCATCAACTCCAGTGTCCCCTTGCCGCCGCCGAACAGCTCCTTGAACACCGTATCAAATTCCGAAGAAATCTTTTCAAATTGCTCTCCAAACTGCTTCCTCATGGCAACGTCAAGCTCCTCGATAATCTGCTCCAGCGTTGCCTCAGCCTCCACCAGATCATCATGCTGGGTTTTCAGGAACCCATAACGATCCGAAAGATTTTTAAAATCCTCAATCGCATTGACATTGACATCTCCAAGACTTCGAATCTCACTCTTTAAGTCAGCAATCCGCCGTTTCATTCTGGCAAGGTCTGTCAGATTCACATCCCGGATCTCCAGGGCATGGTTATATGTGATCTCATATTCCTCCCACATATAATTCATCTGCTTCTCGGAATTCTCCTCGTAAGCCGCTTTCTGGCTCTCCAGGCGGAAGACCTCTTTGTCAAGGTCGGACATATGTCTGGAAAGTTCTTCCCGCTTCTCCAAAAATGTTTTATGCCGCTGGTTCAGTTCTTCCCTCGCTCCTTTGAATCTCTCGATTTCTGCCTGAATCTCTGCAAACAATTCGCCGGAATTCTCAATCGTCTGCCTGAGATCCGCAATCTGCTCTTCCTTGTCCTGTATCTCCCTGGAAGTGCCGCCCTTGCTTGCCTCCAGTTCCTTCATTTCCTGGGAGAATTTTTCTATCTCCTCCTGGATACGGGCCGTATTTTCCAAGATAAAGGCATCCTTTTGCTCCAGGCCTGCGCTGATCAGGTGAAGTTCCTCCACCGTCTTTTGTTTCTCCGACTCTGACTCCCGCTCCAGATCCAGCGCTCCCTGTTCCTTCTCGATCTGTCCGGACAATTCCTTCTCCAGCTGTTCTGATGTGTCAAGTTCTACATTGATAGATTCCTGATTGTCTACAATATCCGTAATCTGTCTGTCCAATTCCTGGATTTCGGCTTCTATATCTTCTGCGGTGTTCCGCACAGATTTGATTCTTGCCTCTGCCTGATCCAGATTCATCTTGGCTGTGTTCTGGATGACATAACTCTTCTGCATCCGGCTCTTTAATTTTTCAATCTCATCATAGCAGCCGGCGCGTTCCTTTCTGAGCTGATCTGAATGAATCTGCAGCTCATCCATTTCTTTCTTAAGCTGCCGCACTGTCCTCTCAAATTCCTCAATCTCGCGGCGCCTGCTCAACAGATTGCTGGAATTTTTAAAGGCTCCTCCGGTCATGGAACCGCCCGGATTAATCAGTTCTCCTTCCAGGGTCACAATACGAAGAGACTGCCTGTACTTTCTGGCAATGGCTGTTCCATGGTCAATGTGATCCACCACCAGCGTGCGTCCCAGCAGATGCTCTGTCAGCTGCTCATACCTGGAGTCTACTTTTACCAGTGTATTGGCTGTGCCGATGACGCCTTCTTCCTTCAGGGCCTCCGGCCTGCCGAACCCTCCATAGTTTTTTATATTGGTCAGCGGCAGAAAAGTAGCGCGCCCAAACTTATTTTTCTTCAGAAACGAAATCATCCGCTTGGCTGTATCCTCGTCTGCTGTGACAATATTCTGGATATTGCCCCCCAGCGCAGTCTCCACGGCAATCTCATATTCCTTTTCCACCTTGATTAAATCAGCTACAACACCCAGCAGCCCCTTCTCCTGGCCTCGGTGGTCCATGACCTTGCGGATGCTGTTGCCATATCCGTCGTAGCGCTCTGTGATATTTTTCAGGGATTCCAGCCTGGACTGCTCCCTGTGGTATGCTGTCTGGCCGATCCTGAACTGCTCTGTCTGCCGGGACAACTCTTCCTGCAGTGCCTGGATCTTCTCCTCATAGGCATCATTTTCCTCATGCAGCTTGATGATATTCCCGGAAATTTCCTCAAGTTCCTTTGCATAACGGTCTTTCAGGAGTTTCTGACTTTCGGCCTCCTCCTCTGCCTCCAGGATCCTCTGATCCAGCTGGGCTTTCCGCACCTGGATCTGCTCCAGCATCGTATTATACTTCTGGATCTTCGCCTTCGTGGACGCACGGTTGTTCAGAAGATCCATAATATCATTCTTACTCTGCTCAATTCCGGAAGACAACGTGGCGATCCTGCTCTGAACCTCGATCAACTCTTCCCTCGCCCCGTTTTCCAGCTGTTTGCGCTTCTTTAGTTCTCCCTTTATCGCGGTCTGCTCCTGCTTAAGACTCTCAAGCTGCTCCTGCCTCTGAGCCATCTCCTGGTCAATGGTAAGGGCACGCTGTGCGTAATGCTCGTCATTCATATGGGCGCTGTGGATCTGCTCCTTTAACAGTGCAATCTGATTCTCAAGCTGCTGCTTAAGCATTGTCGTCTCATTCAGCTGGCTCTTTGCCTTCTCAATGGATTCGTCAATACCGTCCACCTGCTCCTCCACCGTCTCATATTCCTGCTTCATATCTGCATAGCGCCTGCCCGCACTGTCAAGTTCGCCCTGGGTAACTGCAAGCTTCTCTTCGATCCCTTTGATCTGATCGCGGATCCGCTCCGTCTCAAGCAAAAACATATTGATATCATAGGTTTTTAATTCTTCTTTTTTCTTCAGGTACTCCCTTGCCTTCTCGGATTGTCTCTCCAGCGGCTCCATCTGCTTTTCCAGTTCCGCAAGGATGTCGTTGACACGCAGAAGATTCTGCCGTTCTTCCTCCAGCTTCTTTACAGACATATTCTTCCGGCGCTTGAATTTGACAATTCCTGCCGCCTCATCAAACAGCTCTCTCCGCTCCTCCGGCTTACCGCTCAGGATCCGGTCAATCTGACCCTGGCCAATAATGGAATACCCTTCTTTACCGATACCAGTATCGTAGAACAGTTCATTGACATCCTTAAGCCTGCATGCACTGCCGTTGATCAGATACTCGCTTTCTCCGGAACGGTACAGCTTTCTTGCAACAGTCACTTCCTCGAATTCAATCGGAAGCTGATGATCCGAATTGTCAAGCGTTATTGCAACAGATGCGTAGCTGAGCGGCTTACGATTCTCTGTACCGGAGAAGATGACATCCTGCATGCTTCCTCCCCGAAGCTGCTTTACCCGCTGTTCACCAAGCACCCAGCGAACGGCATCCGCAACATTGCTTTTTCCGCTCCCGTTGGGTCCTACGATCCCCGTAATACCATTATGAAAATCAAACCTTAACTTATGTGCAAAGGACTTAAATCCCTGCACCTCTATACATTTTAAATACATCTTCCACCTACTCTTTGTCCTTGCTGCGTAATTTCAGGATGCTCTGATAAGCAGCCCTCTGCTCCGCAGCCTTTTTTGTCCGCCCGCTGCCCACGCCGTACCGGGTATCTCCTACATAGGCGGCAACCTCAAAGACTTTTTCATGGTCCGGTCCGTACTCTGCAAGCTTCACATAAGAAATGCCGTCCTTAAACTCGGACTGTACCATCTCCTGAAGGATAGTCTTGCTATCAAAAAAGAGCTTTTTATTCTCCAGGTCATTCAGGATAAATGTGTGAATGAACTCTTTTGCACTAGCAAAACCACCATCAACATAGATTGCACCGATCAGTGCCTCCAGTGCATCAGAAATGATAGAATCCCGCTTCCTGCCGCCGGTCACTTCCTCGCCGTGCCCAAGCAGCAGGTAATCACCCAGTTCAATATCCCGGGCACAGAAAGCCAGGGCAGGCTCACACACGATACTTGCCCGGATCTTTGTAAGTTCACCCTCCTGCATCTTCAGATTTTCAAGAAAAAGGTATTCACTGGTCACCAATTCCAGAACTGCATCGCCCAGAAACTCAAGCCTCTCGTTGCACTCTCGTTTCGGCAAATGCTTTTCATTTGCGTAAGAGCTGTGGACCATTGCCTTTTTCAGTAAATGGGCATCCTCAAAATCATACCCGATCCTAATTTGTAATTTTTTCAAGTCTTTACTCATTCATTATGCCTCATAAAGTGAAAAAGCCCTAGTGTACTGACCACTAGCAGGCTTTTTCACTTCTAAAAATATGCCTAGTCATTTGTTGCATTTTTAATCTGTTCTACAGCATCCCCTACTGTCACAATCTTCTCAGCATCTTCATTGTCGATCTCAATGTCAAAAGTCTCTTCAATCCCCATGATAATCTGGAAAATATCCAGAGAATCCGCTCCGAGATCATCCACAAATGTAGATTCCATCTTGATCTCCTGCTCATCCAAATTCAATACATCTGCAATGATTGATTTCAATTTTTCAAATTCCATATACATTCTCCTTTTCTACATACATAGTGTATATTATTCAGCGGATGCTAATCCGATTGAATACTCTCTCTGATTTTCTCATTGATCCTCTGCTTTTTAAATGTCACACACTGCACCAGGGTATTGCTGATCTCCTTCGCCTTTGAGCTTCCGTGTGTTTTGACCACAAGTCCGTTAAGCCCGAGAAGCGGCGCTCCGCCATGCTCCGACACATCGAAGTTCTTCAGCGTCTCTTTCAGAGCCGGCTTCACAAGAAGGGCTCCGATCTTGCTCCTTAAACTTCCCATCATCCCTTTTTTTATCTGACGGATCAGGGTATTTCCCACTCCTTCAAAAAGCTTCAGTATAATATTCCCGGCAAATGCCTCGCACACAATCACGTCTGCCTGTCCGCCCGGAATCTCTCTCGCCTCGACGCTTCCGATAAAATGAATCCCCTTCTCCGCTTTCAGCAGCGGAAATGTCTCTTTGACCAGGGCATTCCCCTTTTCTTCCTCCGCGCCGATATTTACGATACCTACCGTCGGATTCTTGATTCCCACTACATGCTCCATATAAATAGACCCCATCTTCGCAAACTGCACAAGATGAGACGGTCTTGCGTCTACATTGGCCCCGCAGTCCACCAGAAGAGACACTCCCTTCTCCGTAGGCATCAGCGGTGCAAGGGGCGGCCGCTCTACACCTTTGATCCTTCCGACGATTACCTGGCCGCCTACCAGAATCGCCCCGGAACTTCCTGCCGACACAAATGCATCTGCCTTTCCTTCCTTCACCATCTTCATCCCTACAACAATGGAAGAATCCTTTTTTTTCCGTATGGCATTTACCGGAGGCTCCGCCGTCTCGATCACCTCTGAGGCATTCACAATCTCAATGCGGCTCTCGTCATACCGGTACTGAGCCAGCTCTTTCTTAACAGCCTCCTCTTTTCCTACCAGGAAAACATGGATACCTGCTTCTCTCTCCAGCGCATCTACCGCTCCTTTGACAATCTGGGCCGGGGCATTGTCCCCTCCCATAGCGTCCAGTGCTACTTTTGTAATCTCTGTCATTCTTTTTCCTCCCAGCGCTACTAGAATAATTCTACTAGACCTTAACACAAAAATCAATATTTTTTATTTATTGATTTGCTATTCATCTTTCCCCTGATTCTCCGGATAAAATTCATCCTCAACCGGCCGCCATGCTTCCCCGAATTTCACATCCTTAAATAGTGCTGCAAGGCCGGTAATCTGCTTGAGCCTGAGGATCTCATCCTTATCCATGCCCAGATGTTTCGAGATCCACGCATCCGACCTGCCAAGCTCATGGAGCTCTTTGATAATGTTGCTCATAAGGTCTACATCATGGCTTCCCCTGGCGCGGTTGTGCCGGATGGTGCTTGCCATCCGGTTATCCAGTGATTTATTGATGACCGAGACCGGCAGTTTTCCTCCTTCACGCTCCCGTATATCAGGGTAATCCAGCATGACACGGTAACGGTGGAATCCATCGACAATAACATAGACATCCTCCTCTTTGACATAATAGCAGACGATGGGCATTGTATAGCCATCTTCCTTGATACTGTCATAAAGAAGCTTCATTTCCGGCGGCGCGGTCACATTCGGATTATAAGTATTCGGGACGATTTTTTCGACCGGAACCGCAATCACATTGTAAACAGGACTCTCAAAAGCCATTTCAATCACCTACCTTTTTGTACTTATGTTTCAGCATATCTACGCGCCGCTGCTGTTCCCTTGAAAGACCGAATCCCATAAAACGGCAGGTATGGTCATTTTTCAAAATACAGTAGCACATCCGTTTCCAACTGGGAATATCTCTGGAAGACTTGATGTCATCCGTATGATCCGGAATCTTATCCAGAAATATAACCCGGGAATTCTTCATCACCGTATAATTGGAAACTCCGTTGCGCCGGATATGATATCCATGCTCCATCAGGTCCTGTATAACATTCTCCTCTAGCCCTCCTCCTTTCGTATGCCAGAATTTCATGGACGTGTTGAACTTTTTGACATAATTATTTCTTAGACGGGCGGGCAGAGTGTCAAGCAGGAACTTGGTGTAAGATTCCCACGTATGCCCTTCCGGGAGCGAAAGATTTCGGTATCCCATTGCCTTGGTTCTCCCGTAAATAGACGTAAAGTTAGCACCCTTCACTCTTCCGACCAGTTTCGCCCAGATCTCAGGATCTATAATACGATACAGATTCAGACTGTCTTTTGCATAATCGTTAAAAGGTGAGGCCACCCGCATCTGGTTCGGTTTCAGACCTGCCATATAGTAAAGATCATAAAGCTTGTTATAATCATAGCCAAATACATAATTTGCATGCCACACGTCACTGTTGGACCAGTCATAGAGGGGAGACGCCGCCCACATGTCTTTAAACTGCCTGCTGAGCCAGCATTTATCCATATAACCGTATTTTTTATTCAGGATCCCAATGTACCGCTGCAAAGACTCGTCTGCTCTGATGCCCAGCAGACAGACGGTTTTCCGGTTGCCATGGGACATCCGGTACCAGCGTCCGAACTGCTTGGCCAGATCCTCCTGATGCATTCGGTACCGGTATGTAGTCATGGGATTGTGCTGCAGGTTGATCACATACGGATGCTTCGGCATCGGCCGGACCCATAACTCTTCCTTAGTATCGTCCCATGGATACCAGTACATCTGGTAACTGCTGAGTGCCGTCCGGGTCGCCATCGGAAGACAGACCCAGTAGGGCTCGACTTCATCTTGGATCCGTTCAAAGGTGCGCTCTACATATTCCGTAGTTACTGTATACTGCGCCTCAAAATCCTGATGGAACACCCCAATCTTCCTGTTTGGGTAGTATTTCCGCTGGAAATCCTGAGTCAGATTCAGAAGCAGCCCGCTGTCTTTCCCTCCTGAAAAAGAGACAAAAATATTGTCAAATTCCTCGAATACAAATTTCAAACGTTCCTGCAGGGCGTGATAGACATCCTGCCCCGTGTAATTTTTTCTCATGTACATTCTTATTCCCCCGGGCCTGACTTAACCATTCAAGCATCAACAATGTCCCGACAGAGTTTCATCTGATGTGTAAGATTCCACAATATGAAAGAAAGCCTTCCGTAATCCGGAAGGCCTTCGTCTGCTTCTTAGTCCTGTGGAATGATTTCTTTTTTGTTGTAAGAGCCACAAGCCTTGCACACTCTGTGAGGCATCATTAACTCGCCGCATTTGCTGCATTTTACGAGATTTGGCGCGCTCATCTTCCAGTTTGCTCTTCTTTTGTCTCTTCTTGCTTTGGAAGATTTATTCTTTGGACAAATTGACATAGGTTACACCTCCTTAAAATTCTTAAAAACATCGCGGATAACTGACATTCTTGGATCGAGGCCTGTATCTTCGCAGTCGCAGGCGCCTTCATTCAGGTTTTGGCCACAGACGCTGCAAATCCCTTTACAGTCTTCGCTACACAGAACTTTCATCGGCCATCCTACCAATATCTCATTATAGAGTAATTTGTCTACGTCAAGGAAATATCCGTCAATATAATTATTCTCGTCTAATTGATCTGTCTTCTCTGAACCTGTCTCTGCCCCGGAGTTCTTAATTTCCCTCTCAAAATCCAGTGCAAATTCCACCAAAACTGCCTGTAAGCATCTGTCACAGGGAATCTCGATAGTCAAATCGCATGTCCCGGTAATACGAAGCTTGCGCTCCCCCGCATACGCAACACGGATATGAGCATCCTTCTTTGAAACTACGGGATATACACCGGAATTCACCCGGAATTCTTCCACCTGGCAGGGAACGATCTCATCGATTGGCTGATGCTGCTCAGATAAGACGCCGGATAGGTTTAATAACATAATACTGTCACCCCTATTCACACTTAAATAATTATACCATGTAAAACCCTTTTGTCAACCTGTTTTTACCCGTTTTCACACTGTTTTCGTCATTTTCTGTAATATTATATCCTGCGCTCCTTTTGCTTTCTCCCTCCCCTTCATTTCTGAGGCGGTTTCAGCCATAATAATGCCCCCTGCAGACAAGGAAAGTTTCTTTGCCTGCAGGGGGCATCTGATTTCTACATACAATTATTTCATATTATACCAGTGCAACTGTCTCTCTTGCGATAGCAAGCTCTTCATTGGTAGGAATAACAGCTACCTTCACTTTGGAGTCTGCCGTGGAGATTACAAGATCCTCACCGCGCTTCTTATTAGCCTCCTCGTCGACAGTAATGCCAAGATACCCGAGATAAGACAGCACCATCTTACGAACAGTCCCGGAATTCTCACCAATACCTGCCGTAAATGCGATGGCATCCACACCGTTCATGGATGCAGCATAGGAGCCGATGTATTTTGCTACGCGGTAGCAGAACACTTCCATGGCAGCCTTCGCGTACTGATTGCCGCTGTCCATCCCCTCCTCCAGATCACGGAAATCACTGGAAAGGTTCTTGGAAACGCCAAGTACGCCGGATTTTTTATTCAATACGTTCATAACACCTGCAATATCCAGATCCTCTTTCTTTGCAATGTACTCCATGATCGCCGGATCCATATCACCGGAACGTGTCCCCATCACAAGGCCTTCCAGAGGAGTCAGACCCATGGATGTATCTACGCATTCTCCGTTTAATACTGCACTGATGGATGCGCCGTTTCCAAGATGTGCAACGATAATTTTGGATGCCTTAAGATCCAGCCCGAGGAACTTTGCTGCATGTTTGGATACGAAGCTGTGGCTTGTCCCGTGGAAGCCGTAACGCCTTACCGCATACTTCTCATAATATTCATACGGAAGTCCGTACAGGTATGCCTTCTCCGGCATAGTCTGATGGAACGCGGTATCAAACACTGCAACCATCGGTGTGCCCGGCATTAATTTCTGGCATGCATGAATCCCGATCAGGTTTGCAGGATTGTGGAGAGGTGCAAGGTCGTTGCACTCTTCGATTGCTGCCAGCACCTCATCTGTGATGACAACAGATTTGGCAAATTTCTCACCGCCGTGAACCACACGGTGTCCCACTGCGCCGATCTCATCAAGACTCTTTACAACACCTGTATTGTCATCGGTCAGAGCGTCAATGACAAACTGGATCGCCTCTGTGTGCGTCGGCATAGCCTTGTCTGATTTCACCTTCTCGCCGCCCTCCGGCTGATAAGTAAGGCTTCCGTCAATCCCGATTCTCTCGCAGAGCCCTTTTGCCAGAACTGCTTCTGTGTCGGAATTGATTAACTGGAATTTTAAAGATGAACTACCACAGTTGATAACTAATACATTCATTTGTTTTTACCTCTCTTTAATTATAATAATTTAGTTTTCCTCTGCCATGCACTGTACAGCTGTAATTGCAACAACACCTTCAATATCCGCTGCGCTGCACCCGCGTGAAAGATCATTCACCGGCGCTGCGATCCCCTGTGTCAGCGGTCCGTATGCCTCAGCCTTTGCAAGCCTCTGTACAAGCTTGTACCCGATGTTTCCTGCGTCAAGATCCGGGAATACAAGTACGTTTGCCTTGCCTGCCACCGGGCTGCCTGGTGCCTTGGACTGGCCGATCTCCGGCACGATAGCTGCGTCAAGCTGGAACTCGCCGTCAAGAAGAAGTCCTTCCGGTGCATTCTCCTTCGCAATGCGGGTAGCCTCCAATACCTTATCTACATCTGCATGCTTTGCACTGCCTTTTGTAGAATGTGAAAGCATAGCTACCACCGGCTCCTTTCCTGTGAGAGACTTAAAAGACTCTGCGGAAGAAAGAGCAATTGACGCAAGCTTCTCCGGATCCGGATTCTGCTCAAGTCCGGAATCTGCGAAGATAAATGTTCCGTCAGCGCCCATGTCGCAATCCGGCACTACCATCACGAAAAATGCGGATACCAGTTTTGTCCCCGGTTTGGTCTTTAAGATCTGAAGACACGGTCTCAAAGTATCTGCGGTAGAGTGACATGCACCGGATACCATGCCGTCGGCATCCTTCATCTTAACCATCATAACTCCATAGTACAGATAATTGTTAAGCAGAAGCTCTCTTGCCTGCTCCTCGGTCATCCCCTTCTTCTGACGAAGTTCTACAAGCTTTGCAATGTATTCATCTGTCTTCGGATTCACTGCAGGATCCACGATAACAGCGCCGCTGATATCAAAGGAACCTTTGTTTTTTGCAATCTCCTCTTCACTTCCTACAAGGACAAGATTAGCTGTGCCTTCTTTTAATACGGCCTCTGCCGCTTCGTAGGTCCTGATATCCTCTGTCTCAGGAAGGACGATTGTCTTTTTGCATGTTTTTGCTTTTGCTTTGATCTCATCTATAAATCCCATGATTAATAGACTCCTTTCCATATATTCTCAGTATTTTTATTATAATACAAAGAGACCCTGTAAACAAGGTCTCTTAGAGAAACTTATGTGCATTTTTAAGTACAAACTTCACAAATGCTCTACAGTTGAAACACCACACTCACAATTGCAAAATATACACTGATCGTACTGATATCTACCAAAGTAGAAATCAGCGGTGTCGCCATAAGCGCCGGGTCAAGCCCCACCTTTTTGGCCACAAGAGGCAGCGTACACCCCACCACCTTTGCGATCACAACCGTACATGCCATAGTAATGCCGATAGTAAACGCCATCGTGGCATCTCCCTGTCCCATCAGCATGATGCGGACGCCGTTAACCACCGCAAGGATAATGCTGATACAGACCGCGATCCGGATCTCCTTCCAGATGACCTTAAACAGATCCCCGAATTCAATCTCTCCGATTGCTAATCCCCGGATCATAAGCGTCGAACTCTGAGAGCCGCAATTTCCGCCGGTTCCCGTCAGCATAGGGATAAAACCTGCAAGCTGCGGCATCACCGCCAGCGCATTATTATACTGGTTCATGACCATCTGGGTCACGATAGCAGACAACATCAATACCAGCAGCCACGGAAGCCTGCTCTTTACATGCTCCATTACCGTTGTGCCGAAGTAAGACTCCTCATTGGGGTTGACACCGGCCATGATACTGATATCTTCCGTTTCCTCTTCCTGCAGTACGATCATGGCATCGTCTACTGTAACAATGCCCACCATACAATGCTCGTGGTCAACGATGGGAAGCGCGATCAGACCATATTTCATGATCATCCTGGCCACTTCCTCCTGGTCGTCCGTCGTCTGGGCATAGAGCATATTTGTATCCATGATCTCCTCAATACTTCTGGACTCTCCGGTGGTCAGAAGGTCTTTAATATCCACAACACCGATCAGATGCCTCTTCTCCGTCACATAACAAGTATAGATGGTCTCACGGTTCAGCCCCACCTGCCGGATCTTAAGAATCGCTTCTTCCACCGTCATCTCCTGGCTGAGCGCGATATAGTCTACATTCATAACGCTTCCGGCACTGTCCTCAGGGTACTGAAGAAGCTGGTTGATCTGCGCCCGTTTCTCTTCGTCCGTCACAAGAAGCAGACGGTCTACCACATTGGCTGGCATCTCCTCCAATACATCCACCGTATCGTCCAGATACATCTCTTCCATCACTTCTTCAAGCTCTGAATCGGTCAGCGCATTGATCAGAACCTCACGCATATCACTGTTCATATACGCAAATGTCTCTGCAGCCTCCTCTTTTACAAGCAGACGGAATACCATCACAAGCTGCTTCTGTTCAAACTCTTCCAGAATCTCCGCAAGGTCAACCGGGTACATATTATTCTCAAGCTCTTCCTTCAATTCCTTGAACTGCCGCTTTTCAAGCATATCAAGGATACGTTCTTCCGTGAGTTCTTCACGCTCTTCTTTATAGTCGTGGTCAAACTCACTCTGGGCAACGGCATCTCCCCACTCTTCTGCCGTCACACGCTCCAAATCTTTTGTGTGCATATATACCCTCCTTTCTGACATTTGCTAATAGAATACTTCTATAGTATAATAAATTTCAAAAAGATATACAAGGAGATTCTTTATGAAAGTCGTCGGACTGATCACAGAATATAATCCATTTCACAACGGACACTTATACCATATCCAAAAGGCCAGAGAGATCACAGGGGCAGATGCCGTCATTGCCGTAATGAGCGGAAATTATGTACAGCGCGGTGTTCCCGCCATAATGCCGAAACACCTCCGGGCGCAGGCAGCCCTGCAGGCCGGGGTAGCCGCAGTTTTTGAACTCCCGGTCTTCTCCTCCTGCGGAAGCGCAGAATTTTTCGCAGAAGGGGCAATCGCCCTGCTTCATGCGCTGGGCTGCGTAGATGCCGTCTGCTTTGGAAGCGAATGCGGGGACATACACGCCCTTAAGCGCATTGCACAGGTGCTGGCTGAGGAACCGGAAGAATACAAAAACCTCCTGAGAAGTTCCCTGAAATCAGGATTATCCTACCCTCGCGCAAGACAAGAGGCTTTGAAAGCATATCTCCATGACGAGACACTTGACGCCGTCTTGGAACATCCGAACAATATCCTCGGCATTGAATATATGAAGGCGCTTTACAGACAAAAAAGTCCCATCCGGGGCTGTACGATCCGGCGCATCCACTCTGGCTACCATGATGAAGAACTGTCATCTTCCGTAAGTTCTGCAGCTGCTATAAGAAAGGCCATATCCGACTCCGGAAGCTTCCATGAGCCGGCTCACTGCAGTCCCTCAGAGACACAGGCTGTCTCCGATTCACTGTTTAAATTAAAAGATCAGGTTCCCGCCCACTGCCTAAGGCTGCTTCAGGAAAACTTCTATATACGATGCCCGGTATATGCCGATGATTTTTCACTGCTTTTAAAATACCGTCTGCTGTCTGAAACAAAGGAGACCTTGACAAGCTACGCGGATATCTCCGCAGATCTGGCCAACCGGATCCTGAACCGGGCCGGGGAATTCCTCTCCTTCGGCCAGTTCTGCAGCCTTCTGAAAACACGGGAGATCACCCATACAAGAATCAGCCGGTGCCTGATGCATATCCTCCTAAAGATTACCGACACAGACCTTGCAGCTTACAAAAAAGAAGGCTGCCCGTATGCCCGTATTCTGGGTTTTCGAAAGGACAGCACAAACGTACTGTCCTTGATAAAGCGCTCTTCAAAAGTACCAATAATCACCCGGCCGGCTCACACAGCTGCTTTGTCGGACACCGGCCTTTCTATGCTTAAGCAGGATATTTTTGCATCAAACTTATACGAAAGCGTTGTCACGGATAAGTTCAAAACACCTTTTATCAGCGAATATGAACAACAGATCATAAAATTATAGCAGCCGTTTTCCGGCAGTCTTTATCTTCCGCTGTCCAGAAATATCCGCACGGTCTCCCGCACCCGGCTCAAAACATTATCGCTGTAGTAGCTCATCGGCGGCTCCCCGGGAAAATACCGAAGCATCCGGAAGACATAAAATGCAAGCATAGCGAAGATCGTAAGAATCAAAAGCTTTTTAAGCCTCCTCATATCTGTCCTTCCTAGAATATACCGTTCCCAGACAAACAGAACGGCCAAAATCACCGCCGCATAGATAAACGGATGAATCTTCCAAGCTCCGGCAAAATCCAGTTCAAGAAGCCTGAGCCCGGCCCTCGTAAGCCCGCAGGAGGGACAGGGATACCCGGTAATCTTCACAAGCGGACAGATACCCATGATCATCTTCCTCAAGAACACAAAATAGGTGATTATGCCAATAATCACCCATTTTGCTGACTTTATATCTTTTATGAATCTGTCTGTACCCTCAGATATGACATTCTTCAAAGACCGTCTCATACTGTTCTCCAAATCTACAGAATAACTTTCTTCGGACACTTTTCCGCACATTTTCCGCAGTTTGTACATTTGGCCGGATCAATGTGTGCAACATTGCCCTCCACCTTCACGGCATCGAACTCACAGACCTTCTCACACATCTTACATCCGATACAGCCCACAGAACATGCCTGCATGACGTCTTTTCCTTTATCCCTGGAACTGCACTGTACCAGATGCTTCTGATCGTATGGAACAAGCTCGATCAGATGCTTCGGACATACTGCGATACATTTGCCGCAGGCCTTGCATTCTTCTTTGTCTACAACAGCAACACCATCGATGATATGAATGGCGTCAAACGGACAGGCCTTCACGCAGGTACCTTCGCCGAGGCACCCATAATTGCATGCCTTCGGCCCGCCGTCCTGCATCATGTTCGCCATAATGCAGTCGTTAAGCCCGTGGTACTCATACTCCTGCTTTGCTTTCTCACAGGTGCCGCCGCACTTTACAAATGCGACCTCGCGAACCTGCTCGCCTGCCTCCTGCCCCATGATCGCGCCGATCTTGGCCGCAACAGGGGCGCCGCCTACCGGACAGCCGCCTACTTCGGCCTCTCCTTTCACGATGGCTGCCGCAAGGCCGGAGCATCCTGCATATCCGCAGCCCCCGCAGTTGTTGCCTGGAAGAACGCCTAAGATCGCTTCTTCTCTCTCATCTACTTCTACTGCAAATTTTTTTCCTGCAACTCCAAGGAACACACCAATGAATAATCCGGTGCCGCCTACGATTGCAGCAGCTATTATAATACCTGTTATACTCATAGTCTGTCTCCTCCTATATCAGTCCAGAGAATCCAAAGAATGCGATCGCCATAAGTGCTGATGTAATCAGTACGATCGGAGTTCCCTGGAAAGACTCTGACACATCGTTATACTCCATCTTCTCACGAATCCCTGCCAGTATCACAATCGCAATCGCAAAACCTACAGAGATACCGATCCCGTTAATCACGCCCTGGAGCAGTGAATACTCTTTCTGAACATTTGCAAGTGCAACACCAAGCACTGCACAGTTTGTAGTGATCAGAGGCAGATACACGCCCAACGCATTGTACAGGGACGGCATTGCTTTCTTAAGGAACATCTCAACAAACTGGACAAGCGCTGCAATGACAAGAATAAACACGATCGTCTGCAAATATTCAAAATGCAGCGGCGCCAAAATAAATTTATATATCAAACCTGCAAAAAAGGATGCAATCGTAATAACGAAGATAACCGCTCCGCCCATGCCGGAAGCCGTCTCCACCTTTTTGGAAACGCCGAGGAACGGACAGATACCAAGGAACTGGCTGAGTACAACGTTATTTACAAGTGCGGAACCGATTGCAATAATCAATAATTCTTTCATCTATGTACCCCTCCTACTCTTCATTTCCTGTCGGAAATACCTTGCCGCCGCATGCACTGTTTGTGCAGGAAGCACAGCCTTCTCCGCAGGAAGCTGTCTCTACTACTTTTTTGCCCTTCTTCTTCGCATTGTTCTTCACCTTGTTCTGGAGAGCCGTAAGCCCTGCAAGGACAAGGAATGCACCCGGAGCAAGAATAAAGATAGTCACCGGCACATAACCGCCCTTTCCTGCCGCCTCATCGGCAAGAGGAAGAAGCTGATAGCCGAAGATCTTTCCGGCGCCGATCAACTCACGAACAATACCGATTGCCGTAAGGCCCACCGTAAAACCAAGCCCCATGCCGACCCCGTCAAAGATCGAAAGCAGGACGCCGTTCTTGGACGCGTAACTCTCGGCACGCCCCAGAATGATACAGTTAACAACAATCAATGGAATATACAGACCAAGTGCATCATAGAGGGTCGGAACAAACCCCTGCAGAAGGAACTGTACTATTGTTACAAAGGATGCCACGACTACGATAAACGCCGGGATACGAAGAGAATCCGGGATGATCTTGCGCAGCATGGAAATCAGCATATTGGACAAAACCAATACGACTGTCGTTGAAAGCCCCATACCAGCTCCGTTGATAGCCGATGTAGTGACAGCAAGCGTCGGACACATACCAAGCATCAGGACGAAGGTAGGGTTTTCTTTTACTAAACCATTATATACTCTTTCAGTACAACCACTCATATTCACTACCTCCTAAAATGCATTCTGATAATATGCAAGCGCAACATTCACAGCATTGGTCACTGCCCTCGACGTAATGGTCGCGCCGCTGATGGCATCAATCGGCTCCCCTTCTCCGCCGTCCTTGGACACTGCAAACTTCTCTGTCTGTTTTCCTTCATACTGCCCGTAGAACGCCGGCTCTGTTGCCTTCATGCCAAGACCCGCCGTCTCACTGATGGACAGGATGGAGATCCCGCTCACTGTACCGTCCGCTGTGATACCTACGGTGATCTGAATATTTCCACCGTATCCTTCCTTGGATGTCGTGGTGATGACATATCCGTCCTCGCCTGCCAGGCAGACCTCATCCACAGTTGCATTTGCCCCTACAGCCTTGATTGCCTCATCCGCCACAGCCTGGTCTACATCCTGGGCTTCAAAATCATTCAGGTCGGCCTCTGGGAATACTTCCTGCCACGCCTCTTTTTTTGCCTCTTCCTGCGCCTGTGCAATGGGATCTTTCGTAATCTCATAGACAAGTCCGAGACCAAGACCGGCAATCAGCGTAATCAATGTGAGAATCACTGTATTCTTAATAATCTTATTCATTATTTCTCTCCTCCTTTACCGAATGGTTTTGGAAGAGTAACTCTTTCAATCAGCGGAACCAGAAGATTGCCGATGATGATTGCATAAGATACTCCTTCCGCCGAACCGCCGAAGAGACGGAACAGACCGGTCAGGATACCAAGAAGAGCTCCGAATACATACTGGCCTTTTTTGGTAATCGGGGATGTAACATAATCCGTCGCCATAAACCACGCGCCAAGCATCAGACCGCCGCCGCAGAGATGTGCGGTAATGTACTGAGGATCAAAAAGCCCCACATTTGCTTTGGTAAACTGTCCGAAGATTCCAATGAAAATTACAAAGGTTACAATATACGTTCCCGGAATCCGAAGGTCGATAATCCCCATCAGAATCAGGAAGATCGCGCCGGCAATAATGGCGATTACAGAGGTCTCTCCGATCGTTCCCGGGATCGTGCCGATCAGCATATCCATGGAATCTACGACTCCTCCGTCCTTTAAGACTGCCAGCGGGGTAGCCCCTGTCGTACCGTCATAGACAAACCTTGTCATCTGTCCGGTAAAGGAAATCAACAGGAAACATCTTGCGCCGAGGGCGGGGTTCATAAAATTCTGTCCCAGTCCGCCGAACAGCTGCTTTACAATCAATATGGCGAACACACTTCCCAGTGCCCCCATCCACCACGGTGCCGTAGCCGGCATATTGAGTCCCAGCAGAAGGCCGGTAACCGCCGCGCTGAAGTCATTGACCGTGATCTTTTTATGCATCAGTTTTTCATATATGTACTCCGTCAGAACTGCTGTCACAGTTGTCGTGACCAGCATAATAAATGCTGGCATTCCAAAGTTCCATACTCCAAAGGCTGAAGCCGGCAAAAGTGCAATGGCAACCATAAGCATAATATTGCCGGAGGTAACTTTGTCACGAATATGTGGTGAAGATGACAGTTTAAATTTGTTCTCACTCACGATAATTCACCTCTTCCTCTTTCTCTCATATTATTTTTTCTTGCGATTTGCCAGTGCGATTTTTCTCATAGAACCAATAGCCTGCTTCAAGTGACGCTTTGCAGGGCACACAAAACTACAGGAACCGCATTCCATACACTCAAGCCCCTCATGCGCCGTAAACGCTGCTTCATCATGGTGTTCCGCGTAGTCTGCAAGCCTTGACGGAATCAGCCGGCTCGGACATGCGTCCACACAGCGTCCGCAGTTGATACATGCCGTAGGTTCATATTTTGCGACTTCGTCTTTGGTAAAACCAAGAATAGATGAAGAAGTCTTTGTCACAGGTACATCCAGCGTAAACATCGCAAATCCCATCATCGGCCCGCCGGATATCAGTTTCTCAGGTTCGCTCTTAAATCCGCCGGCTGCTTCCACAAGCTCCGCCTGGTTAATCCCAAACGGCACTCTGAAGTTGCCCGGCTCATTCACTGCATCCCCGCTTACTGTAACAACACGTTCCATAGACGGCCTGCCCTCTGCCACTGCCTGATAGATACTGATCAAAGTTGCAACATTATCTACTACGCAGCCTGCGTCAGCCGGGAGCATGGCAGAATTAATTGCCCTTCCTGTCGTCGCATAAATCAACTGACGCTCTCCGCCCTGCGGATACTTTGTCTTTAATGCCAGAACCTCCATGCGCGGTTCGTCTTTCGTAAGTTCCTTAAGCTTTGCGATACAGTCCGGTTTATTGTCCTCCACGCCGAAAATACCCTTCGCATGATCAAACAGCGAAAGGACGATCTTCATGCCGCCCACAAACTTCTCCGGCATCTCCAGCATACATCTGTAGTCCGCCGTAATGTATGGCTCACACTCCGCACAGTTTGCGATAATGTAATCAATCTTATCCGGCTCCTTCGGCGAAAGCTTTACCCTGGTAGGGAAGCCTGCTCCGCCCATACCTACGACTCCGGCCTGGCCGATCGCATTCAGGACCTCTTCCTTCGTCATCTCTTCAAGCGGTTTTACAGCAGGATATTCTACTTCCTTGTACTCCCCGTCGTTCTCAATAATAATACTGTTCACTGTTCCGCCTGTCGGATTCAGACGCGGTGCAATGGCCTTCACTGTCCCGGAAACAGACGCATAGACCGGAGCAGATACAAAACCGCCGGCCTCTGCTATCATCTGGCCTTTCAAAACATGGTCTCCAACCGCTACTACCGGACTGGCAGGCGCACCGATATGCTGGGACACCGGATACACCAGATCCCCCTTTGGCGCCACTTCGACAATCGCCTTCTCTTTTGCCAGACTCTTGCCGTCATCCGGATGAATGCCACCTTTAAATGTTAACAATGCCATCCTCTTTTCCTTCCTTCCTTTGATCTCTTTATATACTATACATGAAAACGCCTCGATTATCCAGTAAATGTCGGCATTTTATTGTATATTTCCACAAACATCTTGTTGTTTTTTTAACATACAAAAGATAGAGGCTTAGAAAGCCTCTATCTTGTCATACCTCTATTTTTATGAAGTTTCAGATTATTCGTCTTCACTGACTTCATCTCCGCCTTCTGCTAAAGTTTCTTCTGCCGACTCCAAGGCCTTCATACTCAGGCTGATCTTCTTGTCAGCCTCATTAAGGTCAACCACTTTCGCCTCAATCACCTGTCCCACAGACAGCACATCTGACGGTTTGTCCTCATGCGCCCTTGAGATCTGGGAAACATGAAGCAGTGCATCCACACCTGGCGCAAGCTCAATGAATGCGCCGAAATCAGTCATCCTTGCTACTCTTCCTTCGATCACATTTCCTACAGCGTAAGTTTCTGCCGCATTTGCCCATGGATTCGTCTCTGGGAATTTCAGGCTTAATGCAATCTTCGTATCATTAATATCCTTGATAAGCACTCTCAGTTCGTCTCCAACCTGGAATACCTTCCTTGGATTGTCTACACGCCCCCAGGACATCTCGGAGATATGAAGCAGCCCGTCCACACCGCCAAGATCCACAAATGCGCCGAAATCTGTTACATTTTTCACAGTTCCTTCCACAGCATCTCCAACCTGAAGCTTCTCGAACAGTTCTTTCTGCTTCTCTGCTCTCTCGGCTACAAGAATCTGTCTTCTGTCTCCAATCACACGGTTTCTTCTTGGATTGAACTCACTGATTACAAACTCAATCTCCTGATCCTGATATTTACTCAGATCTTTCTCATAAGTGTCGGACACAAGGCTTGCAGGAATGAATACTCTTGCCTCATCAACAACAACGCTTAAGCCTCCGCCGAGGATCTGAGCCACCGGAGCACGAAGCACCTCGTGGTTCTCATAAGCCTCTTTCAGCCTTTCATTGCCCTTCTCAGCCGCGAGCCTCTTATATGTCAACAGCACCTGGCCTTCTCCGTCATTCACTTTTAAGACTTTTACGGTCATCTGGTCACCGACAGATACCATAGTTGTTAAATCCACATTTGGCTCATTGGTATATTCGCTTCTCATAATGATACCATCAGCTTTATACCCTATATTTAAGATGATCTCATCTGGCTTAACGTCAATAACAGTACCGTCTACAACCTCTCCATTTCTAATTGTCTTAAAAGACTCTTCTAGCATTTGTTCAAAAGTTAATTCTGACATTGTTTTGAACCTCCTCAATTATATTGTTGGGCGTGGATGCCCCTGCTGTAATACCTACTGTTTCCACGGACCTTAATTGATTCATATCCAAATCGTCAAGTGTCTGTATATAGTACGTATCCGCACATGCATTGCTGCATATTTCAAATAACTTACGGGTGTTGGAACTGCGCCTGTCGCCTATCACAATCATAGCCCCTGCCCTCTTTGCAATGTCGTAAGCCTCTTCCTGACGCTCTTTCGTCGCATTGCAAATCGTATTTAAAACAATTATATCATACCCCTTTTTTTCTATAATTTCAACTATATCTTTGAATTTATTGTAATTAAATGTCGTTTGGGATACGATGCAAATCTTCTGATTCCCATCCGCCAGGCAGAATGACTCTGCCTCCTCTGCCGTCTGTATGACTGTCGCCGGTTCGTCCGCCCATCCGCGGATCCCCTCTACCTCGGGATGTTCCGCGTTCCCTACAATTATAATATGAGCCCCGCCCCGGCTTTCCTCACGGACGATCCTGTGTATTTTCTTCACATAAGGGCAGGTGGCATCTACATAAGACAGTCCTTTCTTTTCCAGCAGGTTATACACTGACTCCGGCACCCCGTGAGAACGTATGATAACGATCCCTTCCTTCAGCTCCTTCAACTCAGAAACGCTGTTTAAAACACGGACTCCCCGGCGCTCCATATCACTGATCACTTCCTCATTGTGAATGATCGGCCCATAGGTATATATTTTTTCTGTCCGATTCTTTTCCACCTGTTCATATACCGTGTCTACGGCCCGCTTTACGCCGAAGCAAAAACCGGCTGTCCTGGCAAGTTCTATTTTCATACGGTTCGTTCTCCCCTCTGCCTTTTATGATTTTCCTCTAAAGGCGTCCTGCTATCTGCACAAGGCAAGGATCGCAGCCACGACCTCCGCAATGGACATCTCAGAGCTGTCCAGGAGAATTGCGTCCTCCGCCTGCTTAAGCGGCGCGATCTCTCTGGTGGAATCCCTCCGATCACGTTCCACAATATCCTCTCTGATCTCACGGAAATCACAGTCAGCCCCCTTAGTCTTCAATTCATCATAACGGCGCCTGGCGCGTGTGTCGACACTGGCAGTTAAGAAAATCTTCACATCCGCATGGGGAAGCACACAGGTCCCAATATCCCTTCCGTCCATAATAACGTCCTGCGTTTCTGCAAGTTTCTGCTGAAGTTCTAAAAGCTTGGCCCGCACCGCGGGGATAGCAGAACACCGGGACGCCATATTGCCCACGGCCTCCTCCCGCAGTCTGGACGTTATATTTTCCCCGTTCAAATACACCTGCTGCTGTCCATTCTCATACCGGATCGTTACCTCCACATCCCGGCACGCTTCCGCGATCTGTTCTGCATTATCCGCCTGAATACCTTCCTCCAGGAAATGCACGGCAAGCCCTCTGTACATGGCCCCCGTATCTACATAGACATATCCCTTTTCCTTTGCTACCAATTTGGCGATTGTACTTTTTCCCGCGCCTGCCGGCCCGTCGATTGCCACATTATATCCCATTTTTCCACCTCATCTGTCCCGTCTTTCTCTTATTTTCCAGTTTGTTCCGGACACTCCCGGATACCCTCTTCCCAAAGAACGCCCAAACATCAAAAAAGACCCCGACAGAGTCCAATGCTCTGCCCTGAGTCTTCTTTACGTTTCTCCTATGTTTTTTGCGAGGATATCCCTGTTTGCCTTTTTTAAGGCTGTTCGGGAATGCCCTTTTACATAGTAATTCTAACTCAGCAAAGCTATTATAACCTACCAAGGTAGAAGATGCAAGGCATACACTATTTTCTTACTCGTCTTTGTCCACAGTATAAATCGCTGAAATCTCACGACCTCAGCGATTTCTCCTGCAACAAACTTTCGTTTTTCCACTCATTTGCAGCTTCAAAAATCAATGCTCCTACAACTGCTCCCCCATCTAATACTCCAAAGCTTTTTTCCCCATAATAGGCTGCCCTTCCCCAGACAGCTTTCATCTCTCGTGTTTTCTCGCATCCCATTTTTGCTGCGATTGCCGCTTCTTTCGCCGGCTCCTTAACTTCCGGGGATTTCATTGCCTGAACTGCCGGGAACAAAGAATCCAAAATTGTTTTTTCCCCCGGTTTAGAGCCAGCCTTCTTCATAATGTTTTCTATTCCCTTCTGTAATGCTTCTGAAATTCCATCCAAGTCACATTCCGAACAACCTTTCATTTTTTTGGCCATCCCTTTTAAAAAGAAAGTCAAAATTGTCCCTAATGAACTTGGCGCTGCTTCATTGAAGACATCTCCACATTTATTTAAAACCCGTCCTAAATCAGTCTCTTCAGTTGCCTCCATATAGTCTTTCATGGCTTGAAATCCAGAAACCATGGATATTCCCAAATCACCATCGCCGCTTTCCTGATCTAATTTTGTTAAATAATCTTTATTTTCGTTTATTTTAGAATATATACATATTATAATTTCCTTTAATTCTTTTATTTTCATTTTGCACCTCTACTTATTTACATTTGTATAAAAAGGGGTATTTGCCGGAAACCGCAACAGTTCCTTTAACTGCTGATCTAACTTAAATAACGTAATCGAAAGTCCTGCCATCTCCATGGACGTGGCAAATTCCCCGATATGCGGCATAAAAATACTCACTCCCTTTCCTTTTAATATCTCTGCTACCCGACGGAATACAATCATTTGCTCTTCAAGAGGAGTCGCGCCCAGTCCATTTATCATAACGGAAACCTCGTCGCCTTTTTGAAGTTCCACATCTGTCAAGAGCTTCTCCATCAAAACTTCACTGATCTCATCCGCACTCATCATTTTACTGATTTCAATTCCTTTTTCTCCATGTATTCCCATACCAATTTCCATTTCATCATCCGCGATCTGGAACGTTGTCTCTCCCACCTCCGGGACAATACACGGCGACAATGCGATTCCGATAGTATGTACATTCTTCATTGCCTTTTCAGCTATATGACTGACGTCTTCCAATGAATACATCTGTTGGGCTGCCGCTCCTGCACATTTGTAGACATAAACAATCCCCGCAACGCCTCTCCTTTTTCTCCACTCATTCTTTGGACTTGAAACAATATCGTCACAAACCACAACCGACTTGCAGGTAATATCATCCATCTCGCAGTCTTCTATCGCTTGCTCAAAATTCATCTTGTCCCCGCCGTAATTCCCATAGATGCACAATACACCGGCTCCACCGTCTACAGCTCTTATCGCCGCTTCCATTTTGGTATATGCCGGTGAGGCAAAAACATTTCCAACTGCACAGGCATCTACCATCCCTTCTCCCACATACCCCAAAAAAACGGGCAAATGTCCAAAGCCACCTGCTGTTACAATCCCCACTTTACCCACTTGTCTACAATTCTTTGATACAATAACCCGGAAATCTCCATTTAAAAACTCTACTTTATCTCCATATGCCGCAACAATACCTTCCATCGCTTCTTCAACATATTTTTCCGGTGTATTTATTATCTTTTTCATAAAATTCTCTCCTTTTCAATTCATCGATCCGCGCGTCCGGATTGATCCCCTTCCATAAGCTTTCTTACATTTTCAACCGTCACTCTGTTATAATCTCCGGGGATTGTATGTTTCAGGCAGCTCGACGCCACCGCAAATTCTAAAGCCTGCCGGGAATCTTTCATCTGGTGAAGTCCATATATGAATCCCGCCGCAAACGAATCTCCTCCACCGACTCTGTCAACGATATCACTGATCATATAATATTTGCTATGGTAAAAATCATCCCGTGTAACTAAACATGCAGACCACCCGTTGATACTCGCTGATTTCGACTCACGCAAAGTAATAGCCAGCATTTTTAGATTCGGATAAATCTCCAGTACTTTTCTTCCTAATAATTCATATTTTTCTACAGACAAGTCTCCGCTTATAACATCAACATCCGCACTTATTCCAAGAGATTTTTGACAGTCTTCTTCGTTGGCTATTCCAATATCAACATAGGAAAAC
Source organism: uncultured Dorea sp. (assembly GCA_947645355.1). Lineage (GTDB taxonomy): Bacteria > Bacillota > Clostridia > Lachnospirales > Lachnospiraceae > Dorea_D. Next base: position 49,771 of record CANSCI010000009.1, read on the forward strand.
AACTCTCTCATAACTTCCGGAGCTGATTTTCCATATTTCCAAAGCTTTTTCCGATAATTTAAATCACAGGAAACAGTGATCCCATATTCTTTTGCCTTACGAGCACCCTCCAGCACTGTATCTTTGGCATTTTCACTGAGTGCCGGTGTAATTCCCGTAAAATGAAACCAACATGCATTTTTAAACACCTGTCTCCAGTCAATATCCTGCGGTTGTAACAAAGAAACCGAGGAAGCTTCCCTGTCGTAAATAATATTTGATGGCCGCTGATTTGTTCCCCCTTCCAAAAAGTAAATCCCAATCCGCCCATCCGTTCTGACAATTTCAGACGTATCAACGCCAAATCCTCTCAACTGTCGTATACAGGCATCCGCGATCTCATTTTCTTTCGGCAGCGCTGTTACAAATTTTGCCTCAACACCATAATTTGCCAAAGACACAGCTACATTTGCTTCTCCTCCTCCAAATGTAGCTTCAAGATATGGTGACTGAAACCATTTTTCATATCCGATAGACTTTAAACGTAATAAAACTTCTCCAAATGTAACAAATTCTCCCATCCTGGTTACACCTCCTTTTAAATAATTGTTAACTGTACATGCTATGCCTGTCTCAGACATATCTCCGCCCCGTCGCTGCTCTTAAGACATACTATATCCTCCTCCCCTCTTTTTACCTTCCATCCATACTTTCCCAGGTAATAGACCGCCCGTTCGACAGAATTTGTATAAATGGAGCGTTTCTTTGGTCCCTCCTTATTCTTTGCCACGCTATGAAAAGATAACGGGATAAACTCCTCCTCCATCACGCCAAAACCCAAAAGAATATTGATAGATTTTTCTACCGTTTCGCTGATCTGATTATAATTTCCGGCCAGCACCTCTTTCTTCTCACAAAGCCATCCTCCGCCAACTGCATGTATAAAAGGCGCCTTGGCATACTCTGACAGATTAGATAATCCCACTCCCCCGGTCGGAACAAATTTGATACCGCCAAAGGGACCATGCAATGCCGCACAACCCTTAATTCCCCCATACACACCTGCGGGGAAAAATTTCACTACATTTAACCCCAGTTCATATGCACGGGTAATCTCAGACGGAGTAACACAGCCTGGTATAATCAATCTTTTTCTTTTTTTGCAGAATTCTACAATTTCCTTTTTCAGTCCAGGAGACACGACAAAATCCGCTCCCGCTCTTATGGCCGCATCCGCCTGCTCTTTCGTAAGAATCGTTCCTGCTCCAACTATCATCTCAGGAAAGACTTGCTTTATTTTTTTAATTGCACTCTCTGCCAGATCCGTCCGAAATGTAATTTCAATAATCGGAAGATTTGCTTTGAACAGTGCCTCTGCCGTTGGAAGAATATCCTTCGTTCTTTCAAATACCGCAACCGGAATTAATCCTATTCTTCCAATATCTTCATCAATCATCTGCTATCCCTCCACATTTTATGTTCTTTATACGAACATATTATATCATATAGTGATATATGTCAATAGGTTTTATAAAAAGAAAAAACTGCAATTTAACAGCTGCAAAAAATACAAAAATTCCCAAAAGCAAAAAAATTCATTTCTTTTACAAAATATTTATAGTAAAATGTAATCACTTAAATTATAAAGTTATAAAGGTG